>CAZCZR010000006.1:0-39751 GCA_964503455.1 uncultured Lachnospiraceae bacterium
AAAGTGAGGAAATACAAATGAATACCAAAAAAATTCTAAAGACAGTGTGTTTGTCGGCGATAGCGGCGCTTGCGCTTTTGTCATGCGCGGAACCGGCGCAGACACTCACGGAAAATACCACAGAAAATATTGACATGGTATATCTTGATCCGTCAGCTCCGGTTATCGAATTTACAACATCGGACAGGAACAGTGACGGCGAGAAGGAGTTCTATCTGTTCGACGACAATCCAGAGCATCTGAACCCGAAATTCCTTGCCGACGGCGAAATACCAAGCTCCATCGCGCATTTTGAGGAACTGGAGCCGGGGGTGTACACGGTGTTCAGCTATCATCACAGAGGTACGTCGGTCGATGATTGGGCGGAGCTTTTTTATGACACGGCGTTCTCATCGGAGGACGGCGCAAAGGTGGAGATACTGAATATCGGTCTTGACCACGACTGGGACTGGAATCAGGCATGGGCGGACTACACCGGCACAAGTGTGCTTATGCCGGAGTATTTAAAGACGTTTCAATGCACCTGCGGCGAGGACTGCGGCTGCACGGAGGAAAACGGCATCTGCATAAACCCCGAATGTCCCGCGATAGTGCGCGACGAGAAACGCGATCCGAAAACAAATGAGTATGACGGTATCGGACAAGAGCGGGAAATACCCGCAGGTGAGCCGGTGCTTTTAAGCGATATTGTGACGCATATCGAGAAGGCGGAGCTTAATCATTTCCGCTACGGCAGCTATCAGGAGCCGATGTGGCTGATGATGAAATTCCGCGTAGTATCGGGTACGGTGACCTTTGACACGCTTGCCTACAGCGATAAAAACACCGCCCTGAAAAGCTTTGCATCCCTTGAAAACGGAGCCTTCGACAATGAACCGCAGTATAAGGGCATAGCGTATAGCTCGCCTGTCGCGGAGGCGGAGTTCGGGTTGACGTTTACGGACGATACCCCTGCGGGGGATATACCGGTGACCGTGAAAAACGCCCGTAATCCTGAAGGCATAACGCTTACTGACGGCGTATGGGCGACAAATGTGAACACGTGGAAGGAGGAGCGGCCGATAGCGGCGGAGTCGGATATGATGCGCCTTGAATATAAGGACGACACCAAGCTTTCGCTCTACGGCGGAAATGTTTTGGAGCGTGACAATATTTGGCGGTTTGACCCGTATCATACAAAGTGCTATTTCTCGGACGATAAGCTTGAGCTTTATGATATACCCACAGGCGGAGAGTTCGTTCCCAATTCGGAAATGAAAAACGTGAGGTACCCGAAGGGGAACGAGATCTCCGGCCGTGAATTTTATGCAGCCGCCGCGTGCAATCTGGGCAACTTCGGCGTGACAAACGCGTATGCCATACATATAAAAAACGACAGCGCCGATACAAGAAAGCTTAGCTATGAAATGAAATCCATAGCCGGTCAGGTGTATCGCTGGCGCATGAAGGACGGGGACGGAAATATTATAAGCGATGACGGCGGCAGCTATTATATGAAGAAATTCGATGACGACCCCGCCGAGGATCCGGCGTCCGATTCCGAGCCGAAGGCGCGTCTTGCCGCCGCCGAGTACTCCGACACGCTGACCTTCGATATTCCCTCCGGCGAAGAGCGTACCGTAGAAATAGAAATAACGACCCTTACCGGCTGCAACGCCCCGACGCATAATAAAATGTCGGTAAAATAAATCATACAAAAGCCGCCCCGGGATAGCTCGGGGCGGCTGAAATTTTAGAGTTTATTCACATTTCACACATTCATTTTGTAGTTATACATCATCATGACCGCTTCCGCGCGCGTGATGCGGTTTGCCGGAAGAAACGCGCCGTTGTCGCCGTTTATAAGCGATAGCGCCTTTGCGATAGCGCAGTAGCCCGTAAGCTCCGGTGAAATATCATCGCTGTCGCTGAACGGACAGATGAAGATGTCCTGCGCCTCGGCTATGCGCTTGTAGCCGGCCTGCGTCACAAGCCGGCGCGCCGCGGTTTCACGCGTGAGCGGCTCGGAAAGATCCTCCGCGTCAAGCTCCTCGCCAAATTCACGCTTCGCGTATGCGATAAGATCCTCATCATCCGATGCGGCGGACGAGTCGTAGTTTATAGCTTTGCATATGCGTATAAAGTCAGCCGTGGTGATGTCCGAATCGGGCATGAACTCATCCCCCGGAAGAAGCAGACCGCGCTCGGCAAACAGGGATATGTATTTTTCCGCCCAGTGACCGCTTATATCCGAGTATGAAAGCGCAGGCTTTTCGATCGGCTTGCCGTTATAGCCTACCACTTGGTTTGTAATGGCGTTCACAGTCACATCGGAGGTGTCTATCCCGTAAACAAGACGGTAGCTCTCGCCGTCATAGACGTATATAAGGTGCAGCGGATACATATCAAATATGGTATTATACGCCTCGTCAGCGCTTACGGCATCAGCCGGATCGGGGACTTCATCGGGGACGGTCACAAGCTGCTTGCTAAGCGAGTATATCCGCGATCTGTCGCCGCTGTAGCTTATGCGTATCTCATCATTTATAAAAGGCACGCCGTTTAAAAGCCTTGCGTAGGTGTCGGTAACGCAGATGTTTCCGTCCTTGTCGGAAAGAGCCGACCTGTCAAGAAGCGAATAGTCCGTAAAATCATCGGTGTTGGCGGCGAGAAAGTCCTCGCAGCCGGCGCCGTCGGGGGCGTCTGTTTCTTCGGTTTCCGATGCGTATGTAGAGTAGGGAGCGTAAACGCTTACAAATTTTCCGGTAACGGCGTTCAGCACGGCGCGCGCGGTTTTGTATTCCGCTGCCTGACTTTTATCATCCGACCCGTTGTCAAAGCGCAGCGACAGAAGATAATTTTTGTCCGACTTATATACGCTGCTTGATTTAAGAGTCAGATCATCTGATATATTGAACTCCTTCACGGCGCGTACAGCCTTCTCGCCCTCTGCGGCGGTGATAAGAGAACCCATGGTATCAAGCTCCTTTATTTCCTGCTCGCTGAGCTGGGAAGCGCCGTTGTCGGTTACATACTTATCGGCTGTGGACTCCGCGCCGCCGGCGGAAGACGAGAAGCGGTTTTGCGATATGAAATCGGGGTACACGTGTTTAACGGCTTCACCCGTTTCGGTGTTCATATAAGGCGCATCGTCAACAACGTACTGAAGCGCAAGCTTTTTATCATTGCCGGAGTATACCAGACGGTATTGGAGAAGCTCACCGGCAAGGGCTTTATATTCCTCTGCGCCGCAGGATATTTTATCCTCCGTAAAAACCGCGTTGTCGGTCCGGTTCAGTGTGATGCCTGTAACCTCTGGAACGCCGCTTTTGCATGAGAGCGTGACATAGGCGCAGTTGTCCGCCACAGGAACGGCGGAGCCGCCGTAGGTCTTGTATCTGCGGTATACTACGCGGCTGTAGCTGTTTGAAAGATCAAAACGGGAGCTGTCGCGGTCGATGCGAAGCTCATCATCTCCGCCGAAGCAATACGGCATCAATCTTCTGATAGCCTGATCCGCTGCGGCGCAGATCTCGTCTGCGGAGAGGATCTCCCTGTTTTCTTCGGCATCTTTATAGGGGCGGCTCAGCGAATAGCTCACCACATGACCGCCCTCGTCGCAGGAAACGGTCAGAGAACCGATATACTCCTTGCCCTCCGGAGCGCTCCATGTGTAGGTGTAAAGCGTGCCAAGCTCCGATTCTGACACGGACATATTCATTTCGTCAAAGCCATCGGGAATATCGATCAGCTGCTTTACCTCCGCCAAACGCGCCTGCTGATTAATTATCTCAGCATCCGCCGCGTATGCGGGGCATATCGACCAGACCGCCATAGCCGCCGAAAGGATCAAAGCGGCGGTAATGTGTTTTTTCATGGGTATTCATCCTCCTCTTTTTATTTTTATTGTATCATACATATTATCATATGTCCACTGTTTTTTTCGGCGCGGCACACATAATATGCCGCGCCTTATATAAACTT
Source organism: uncultured Lachnospiraceae bacterium (assembly GCA_964503455.1). Lineage (GTDB taxonomy): Bacteria > Bacillota > Clostridia > UBA1381 > UBA1381 > CAZCZR01. Next base: position 3,964 of record CAZCZR010000006.1, read on the forward strand.
GAATCTCACACCGCCGCGCTGTCATCACGCGGTGATGTATTCCTCTGTAAGTAATACGTTTGAAAAAGGCAAAAGGTTGCATTGAAAAGAAAAAAATTTAAAAAATTTTTCAAAAATTTTTTCGGCGCCCTTAACAACAAAGAAGCCGCATACGCGCTAAAAACGTATGCGGCAAATTGACCGGAAGCGGTGTTTTATATAAATTCTTTCTTTGACTGCTCAAACTCGGCGTAAACCTCCGGCGAGGGTTCCTCTGTCGCAAGGCTTACAACGAAGATGAATATCAGCGAAACGATAAATCCCGGCACTATCTCATAAAGGTTGAATATGCCCGGTACGGCACAGCCTGCCTTTGCGAGTATCGCGGGCATATACGCCCATGCCAGAGCCGTAACCCCGCCGGAGATGACTCCCGCAAGAGCGCCCTTGGCGTTGCAGCGTTTCCAGAACAGCGAGCAGAGTATAATCGGCCCGAATGCCGCTCCGAAGCCTGCCCATGCGTGGGAAACTATCTCAAATACCGAGCTGTTCGGGTTTGCGGCGATAAATCCCGCGAGGATCGCCACAACCGCGACTGTGATACGGCTAACCAAAACAAGCTGCTTATCCGTAGCCTTTTTATTGATGAACGGCTTATAGAAGTCGCTTGATACCGCCGAAGCCGTTACAAGCAGCTGCGAGTCCGCCGTGGACATTACCGCCGCCAGAATAGCCGCGAGGAATATGCTTGCCAGAACAGTCGGGAACAGATCCTGAACGACTACCATAAACACGGTTTCCTGTGCGCCCTCGGCAAGCGGAATACCCTTGCCCGTAAGGTACGCCTTTGCGAGAAAGCCTATCGCCGTTGCCGCCGCAAGCGAGATTATTACCCAGATCATAGCGATGATCCTTGCCGGACGTATTTCCTTAGGCGACTTTATAGCCATAAATCTTGCGAGTATATGAGGCTGACCGAAATATCCAAGTCCCCATGCTATGGCGCCTATTATGCCCATTACGCCGAACGCGTCCGCTGTTCCGTCGGGCAAAAGCTTTGCCGGCTCTATGACCGCTTCGGGCATGGTGTTGATCTTGCCCATGAGTATAAACGGTATGATAAGCACCGCGAAAAACATCATTATGCCCTGGAACAGGTCTGTCCAGCAGACCGCCTTGAAGCCGCCGAGAAAGGTATACGCGACTATAACGCCCACGCTTATAATCAGCGCGACAGTGTAGTCGATGCCGAACACCGTATTGAACAGCTTGGCGCCCGATACGAAGCCGGATGCCGTATATATAAGGAAGAATACCAGTATAAACAAAGAGGGTATGACTCTTAAGAGTACGCCGGTATCATGAAAACGGTTCTGGAGAAATTCGGGTATCGTAAGCGAATTTCCCGCAAGCTCGGTGTATTTCCTCAAAGGCTTTGCAACTATAAGCCAGTTTATGTACGTGCCTATCGCAAGACCGAGAGCCGTCCAGAATGCTTCCGCCGTTCCGGCGCCTCCCAGATATGCCAGCCCCGGCAGACCTAAAAGCAGCCAGCCGCTCATATCGGACGCCTGCGCGCTCATAGCCGTGACCCATACATTCATACCTCTGCCGCCGAGTATGTAATCGGAATGACTGCTGCTCTTTGAAAAGAACACGAATCCAACGCCTACCATAAGGCAGAGATAAATGACAAATACTATCGCTTGGATAATGCTGTTTGCCATTGTTATCCAACTCCTTTTTTTACAGACGGCATATATGCCGCCCGAATTAGTTTTATAAAAGCTATTATATCAAACCGCAGCGGCTGTTGTCAAGCAAAAGAATGAATATTTTCCGCATAATTATAAATTTTGTATTATATGTATGAAATTCCCGCGCCGAAAGCCTCCGCATACCGACAAGCGCAGACGCACGGACGGTGTTTCCCCGCGGCTGCGCTTGCATTTGCGGGAGCGCGGACGCTTGATTATTTCATCATATCTATGGCGCTGTCTACCATGCCGCCGATAGAGCGGAACACGCCCTCTGTCTTTTTGTGCAGCTTATGGCGCTGCTTATCGGACAGAGGATCCGTCATCATAGTGACCGCCGCGCCGACTGCGACGCCTGTAGCCATTCCCTTTAAAAACATTTTGTAATCCATTGTTTTTCCTCCTTGCGTTATATTGTTTGCGGACAGGCTCGTCCGATGTTATTCTTCTCAGCTTCGGCGCCGTTTTATCCTGTCAATAACTGTATACAAGCTAATAATGCATAAAAAAAGCCTGTTTTTCGGCAGCGGTTTGGATAAAATACCATTAATGCAAAATTATTTGAAAAAAACAAAAATTTGTTATTGACTAATTCATATTCATGGTATAAAATATAAAGTAGGATGGTGTCGGCGGAGTAATTTGACAGGCATCTTTAAAGAATGACAATAACGCGAAAAACAAGCTGCTCACCCGCTTCTTTTCCGCGTTACGGATTTAAACCCGCCCAAAGGCGGTATGGAGGATTAATATGGCTTGTATAAAGGCTTTTAAAGGATTCAGATATAATCAGGATAAAATAGAAAATTTCGGCGCCGTTATGGCTCCGTCTTACGATATAATAAACAACGACGAAAAAATAGCGCTTTACGAAATGCACCCGAACAACGCCGTGCGTCTTGTGCTGGGCGTCAATCAGGAAACGGATACGGAGGAAAATAACCGCTATACGCGTTCGGCGGCGTTTTTGAACGACTGGATTAAAGAGGGCATCCTCGTTCAGGACAGCGAGCCGGCGATCTACCTCTACTCGCAGACCGAGGAGGTAAATCAGATCGTCAACTCGAACCGCGGTTTTATAGCGCTTATGAAGATCGAGGACTATCTCAAGGGCACTATAATGCCGTGCGAGGAGATAAATCCCGAATCGGTGGATAACAAGTTCAAGCTTTTAAAGGCGACGGACGCGAACAGAAGTCTGATAAACTGTATGTATGTCGAGCCGGAGAAAAAGCTTCAGAATCTTATGAACGAGATTACCCAGACCGAGCCGACCATGAGCTTTTCGGACTCGAAGGAGATAATCCATAAGCTGTGGAAGATCACCGATCCGGAGACGATCAATTTTATAACCGAAACTCTTGCCAACAAGATAATATACATAGAGGACGGTCAGAACCGTTACGACGCGGCGCTTCGCTACAGGAACGTGTGCCGTTTGGAAAATCCGAACCATACCGGCGAGGAGGACTACAACTATATCATGGCGTACCTGACCAACGCGAAGGATGACGGTCTTGTTGAGCTGCCGGTCCACCGGCTGGTGAAGTTCCCCAAGGGATTCCGCGAGGAGTACGTTGTGGCGGGTATGCAGGACCGGTTTAAGGCGGAGAAGATAATAGTGGATATAAGCGACGACGATCTGGGCGAAACTATCAGAAAGCAGATCGCCACCATGCGCCGCGAAACGAAGATCGCCATGTACTGCGGCGGCAATTATTTTTACCGTATGACGCTTATCAACCCGGACTGCATGAAGGATTTTCTGCCCGACAAGTCCGAGGCGTACAGAACGCTTGACGTGTCGGTGTTCAACTACCTTATAGCGGGAGAGCTTTTAAACATCCCCGAAAGCAAGATAGACGAGCGCATCGACTATGTAAATACCGCGAATGACGGGATCGAAAAGGTCAAGTCGGGCGAGTACGGCTGCCTGTTTATGCTCAACCCCGTGAAATCGTACCAGGTCGGCGAGGTGGCGGCGTTTGGCGAGAAGCTGCCGAAAAGATCGATCTGCATATTGAGAAAGCCCTCGACAGGTATAGTTATAAACAAGTTCGACACCTCATGGAGAGAAAATCTTGAGCGGAAAGAAAATCTGTAAATGAATATACTTGGTATTACACATAAAAACACACCCGTGTCACTGCGGGAGTGTTTTTCTTTCGACAATGAAAAACGCGCTGAGTTCCTTCGTCTTGCAAAAGCGTGCGCTGTTATAAAAGAGTGCGTCCTGCTTTCCACCTGCAACCGCACGGAGATATATTTCACGGGCGGCGCGGAGGCGCTTGACGCGGTGAGGGATATTGCCGCGTCGGCGCTTGAAACGGACATATCCCCGCTTATGGATTATATGAGAATTTACAGGGGCGAGCCGGCGGTGCGCCATCTGCACAGGGTGGCGTGCGGTATGGAATCTATGATCCTCGGCGAGGACGAGATACTCGGTCAGGTCAAGGACGCGTATGCCGCCGCGCTTGAGGCGGGGACGGCGGGACACGAAATAAATTTGTTTTTTAAAAGCGCCGTCACCTGCGCAAAGCGCATAAAGACGGATACGGAGGTGTCGAAAACGCCCGTTTCGGTCGGGACGCTTGCGGCAAGGGCCGTTTTTGCCATGGACACCGCAGGGCGCGATAAGCGTGTGCTTATTATAGGCGTTGGCGGAAAGACAGGCGCTATAATCGCGAAAAATCTGCTGTCGCACGGAGGGGTGTCTGTCATAGGCACGTCAAGGGGCGGAGCAAGACCGCACGGCACGGACGGGATAAGGATAATAGATTACGCCGACCGCTATGATCATATGGAGGATGCGGACGCTGTTATAAGCGCCACGGGCAGCCCGCATTTTACGGTAACTCTCGAACGCTTGAGAAAGGCTGTCACAAAAACAAAGCCGCGTCTTTTTATAGACGTGTCGGTGCCGCAGGATATAGACGGGGCAGTAGCTTCGTTTGAGGGAGCCGAGCTTTACAATATAGACCGCTTCGAGCGGCTTTCGCGCGAGAATAACGCGATAAAAGCGCGCGAGCTTGAGCGGGCGGACGGCTTTATAGACGAGGCGGTAAACGAAGCGCTCAAGACAGCCGAGTTTTCGCGTATAGTTCCGGCGCTTGATCTGTTCGAGGGGCGGACGGCTTCAAAGCTGCTGTTTGCCATGCGTGACTGCGCGGACGCGGAGGAGATGCGCGTCATAGCCGATGTTGCGCAAAGGATAGCGGAAGGAGAAGGTAAACGGTGAATACGGTGCAGCGGGGAGCCGACCTTATCATAACCGGAGCGGAGGATTTTGATCTTCGCCATATATTTGAGTGCGGACAGTGCTTTCGCTGGGATCGGACGGGCGAGAATGAATATACGGGCGTTGCTTTTGACAAATTGTTGAAAATTTCACAGCAAAAAAACGCAAATAATGAGATAATAATGTTCAATACCGCTCTTGACGAGTATGAGAAAATATGGTATAATTATTTTGATATGGGAGAGAACTACTCCGATATTAAGAAGCGTCTGTGCGCGGAGGATGAGATGATGCGCACGGCTGCCGCCGCCGGAGAAGGCATACGCATACTGCGTCAGGACGTGTGGGAAACTATAGTGTCGTTTATCATCTCGGCAAGCAACAACATACCGAGGATAAAGAAGATAATCGCGCTTTTGTGCGAGAATTTCGGCGAGGAAAAGGAGTCGGAGGGCGTTATATATTATACGTTCCCGTCGGCGGAGAGGCTTGCGCCGCTGAAGCCGGAGGAGCTTTCGTGCATAAAAGCGGGCTTTCGCGACAAATATATAATTGACGCCGCGAGGCGCGTGTGTGACGGGCGGCTTGACATTGAGGAGCTTGCCGCAGCGGACGCTTCCGGCGCAAGGGAGAAGCTTAAAACGGTGTCCGGCATAGGGAACAAGGTGGCGGACTGCGTGGTGCTTTTCGGACTGCACAAAACGGACGCTTTCCCGGTGGACGTATGGGTGAAGCGCATAATGGAATACTGCTATTTTCAAAATGAAACGGCGATCCCCGAAATATCACGCTTTGCAAAGGAGAAGTTCGGCGATCTCGGCGGGTTTGCCCAGCAGTATCTGTTCTATTGGGCAAGGGAAAACAAAATAAATGTTTAAAAACAGTAAAAATAACTGTGACATACAGTTTTTAGGAGGATAAAATTATGTTAGTATCAGCTGCAAAAATGCTGCAGGATGCAGTAGCGGGCAAGTATGCGGTAGGTCAGTTCAACATCAACAACCTTGAGTGGACAAAGTCTATTCTCGCTACTGCCGAGGAATGTAAGTCGCCGGTAATACTCGGCGTATCGGAGGGCGCCGGCAAGTACATGACAGGCTTCAAGACAGTAGCCGCCATGGTAAAGGCGATGATGGAGGAAATGAATATAACCGTTCCGGTTGCGCTTCATCTCGATCACGGGACTTATGAAGGATGCTATAAGTGCATCAAGGCGGGTTTTTCGTCGATTATGTTTGACGGCTCCCACTATCCGATCGAGGAAAATATCGAAAAGACGCGCGAGCTTGTAAAGATCAGTCACGCCATGGGTATGTCCATTGAGGCCGAGGTAGGCTCCATCGGCGGAGAAGAGGACGGCGTTATAGGCGCCGGCGAGATCGCCGATCCAAACGAGTGCAAGATGATAGCGGATCTGGGCGTTGATTTCCTTGCCGCGGGCATAGGCAACATCCACGGCAAGTACCCCGCGAACTGGAAGGGTCTTGACTTTGACGCGCTTGCCAAGACCAAGGAGCTTATAGGCGATCTTCCGCTCGTTCTTCACGGCGGCACGGGAATCCCGGAGGACATGATCAAGACGGCTATTTCACTGGGAGTTGCGAAGATAAACGTAAACACCGAGTGCCAGCTGTATTTCCAGGAGGCCACAAGAAAGTATATCGAGGAGGGCAAGGACCTTCAGGGCAAGGGCTATGACCCGAGAAAGCTTCTGGCTCCGGGCGCTGCCGCTATAAAGGAAATAGTAAAAGAAAAGATAGAGCTGTTCGGCTCCGTCGGCAAAGCGTGAGAATAAAGGGCGCCGCAGCATAGGGCGGACATTGTTCGCCTGCGGGTTGACCGCAAAATTCATGGCTGTGCCAAATACCGCCCGCACGAATCATCAGTTTAAGGAGAGAATATATGAGCTACGCAGACACTCTTTTTATACAGAACTGCCGCGATATTATACAAAACGGCCGGTCGGACATAAATGAACGGGTACGCCCCAGATGGTCTGACGGCACTCCCGCTCATACAATAAAAAAATTCGGCATAGTGAACCGCTACGATCTTTCAAAGGAGTTCCCCATAATCACGTTGAGGCGCACCTATTTAAAGAGCGCGGTGGACGAGCTTTTGTGGATATGGCAGAAAAAATCGAACAACACCCATGATCTCAAATCGCATATCTGGGATCAGTGGGCGGACGAGAACGGCTCTATCGGCAAGGCATACGGCTATCAGCTGGGCATAAAGCACATCTACCCCGACGGCGAGTACGATCAGGTGGACAGGATCTTAAAGGATCTCAAGGAAAACCCCTCCAGCCGACGCATCATCTCAAATATCTACAATCATGCGGATCTGCACGAGATGAATCTCTATCCCTGCGCATACAGCATGACATTCAATGTGTCGGGCGACACCTTAAACGGCATATTGAATCAGCGGTCGCAGGATATGTTCACGGCGAATAACTGGAACGTCGCGCAGTACGCAGTGCTTATGCATATGTTCGCGATGGTGTCCGGACTTAAAGCCGGCGAGCTGGTACACGTTATAGCCGATGCGCATATCTATGACAGGCATATACCTCTTGTGAAGGAGGTCATCGAAAAGCAGCCCTATGACGCGCCGGTATTCACCCTCCGCAAAAGGGACAGCTTCTATGATTTTACGCCTGACGATGTGCAGCTTACGGATTATAAGTACCACACCTTCGACAAGAAGATCCCCGTGGCGGTCTGAAGCTCGTTTCTGCCGGCAAGACCTATCATAAATCCGTCAAGACGCACGGTCATAATATCCCCGCCTATTATGCGGCGGTCGAAAACAAGAATATTCGCTCTGACTTCCCCGCTGTCATCGCCGGGGAAGTTTTTTATTTGGTAGGTATAGCGCGTGCAGTCGGCTCCCCTGTATTTTTTGAGGTCAAAGCCGCACTCAAGCTGGAGAGAGTTATAGTTTTCGTACACATCGTCAAATTCTTCGGGAATATGCACGCTAACCTCCTCTATGCTGCCGCCGGTTTCCCATCCCAATGAAGCGAGGTATTCGGTGTTGAGCTTATCCTGAGCCGCGCTGTCGCAGGCCGCCTTCGTTATCAGCAGCGTCAGCGGCAGCAGGATAAGAAGCGCGATATACAAGGCTTGCTTTTTCATGGAAACACCCCCGTATATATGTATGCGCGATTAAATAAGTTCATGCGGTATGCGCGTATGCTCCCGCCGGAAAAATGCCGCCGCGCGGCAAATGTTTCAAAAAAATAAAAAATCGTAACAAATTTGTAATATTAATATTGACAAACGGAATAAAACGTGTTATTATAATAGCATGGGAGCGATTGCGGACTGAGGTCTTGCGATTGCATAATAAAATATAACGGACGAATTGGAGTAAGCTGGATTGTTTGACTATATAAAAGGCAGCGTCATTTCCGCGGGAGACGGAAGCGTCACGCTGGAAAACGGAGGCGTCGGTTTTAAGATAAGCGCGTCGCGCAATGCCTGCGAAAGGCTTAAAAAGGAAAGCGGCACGGTCACCGTGTATACGCGTATGCATCTGAATGAGCGCACGGGCGAATTTGAGCTGTACGGCTTTTACTCGGCCGAGGAACGGGGAATGTTTGAGCGGCTTACATCGGTAAACGGAGTCGGAGCGAAAGCGGGGCTTGCAATATTGTCCGTTACCACACCGGAAAAACTCGCGCTTGCGATCATCACAAACGATACAAGAACCATAACCAAGGCTTCCGGCGTAGGCCCGAAAGCCGCGCAGAGAATAGTTTTGGAGCTTAAGGATAAGCTTAAAAACGCCGAGCTTGTGCCGGACGGCGAAGGCGAGGAGGAGATACCCGATTCGTCGGATGTACTGAAAGAGGCCGTGTCGGCGCTTATGGTACTGGGATACACGCAGTATGAAGCGCGCACCGCCGTCGCAAAGACCGACTGTACCCAAGAAGTCGAAACGGTCGTAAGGGACGCGCTGCGCATTTTGATGAAATAATCTTTGACGGAAGGTACACTGATGTTTGACAGCGATGAGAGAATAGTAACGGGCGATTACATCAGCGAGGACGCTGATATAGACACGGGCCTGAGACCGAGGACTCTTGACGAGTATATCGGTCAGGACAATGTTAAGAAAAATCTTGAAATATACATACAGGCGGCGCTTGAGAGAAAGGAACAGCTCGACCATGTGCTTCTGTACGGGCCTCCCGGACTGGGAAAGACGACGCTTGCGGGGATAATTGCCAACGAGATGGGCGTAAACATCAGAGTCACGAGCGGACCCGCCATAGAGAAGGCGGGCGATCTTGCGGCGATACTTACGACCAATCTCTCGGAGCATGATATACTTTTTATAGATGAGATACACTCGCTTTCAAGAAGCGTGGAGGAGATACTTTACTCGGCTATGGAGGATTACGCCCTCGATATTATAATAGGAAAGGGACCCTCGGCGAGGTCTATACGTCTTGATATACCCAAGTTCACGCTTATAGGCGCGACCACCCGCGCGGGACTTCTTACGGCGCCGTTAAGGGATCGTTTCGGAGTCATAAGCAGACTGGAGCTTTACAAGCCGGAGGATCTGAAGCGCATCGTCAAAAGAAGCGCGAAGCTTTTAAACATCTCGATAGACGACGGCGGCGCCATGGAGATCGCCGGAAGATCAAGAGGCACGCCGAGAATAGCGAACCGTCTTTTGAAGCGTGTGCGTGATTTTGCGCAGATAAAATACGGCGGCGTAATAACGAAAGCGGCTGCGGACGCGGCGCTTAAGGAAATGGAAGTGGATAAAAAGGGACTTGACATTACCGACAAGCGCGTTATCACGGCTATGATAGCGAATTTCGGTGGAGGCCCCGTGGGACTTGACACTCTGGCGGCGACGATCGGCGAGGAGCCGGGCACGCTTGAGGACGTGTACGAGCCGTATCTTTTGCAGCTGGGCTTCATTACGAGGACCCCGCGCGGAAGAGTGGCGTCAAGACTTGCCTATGAGCATTTCGGCATACCGTATCCGGATAAATAAGGATAAAAATAAATGTGTAGGAATTTTAAAGAAAGGAAGTAATCTAATTGAAGCTTAGGAAGCTGCTGTCGGCGGCGGTGTTATTTATGAGTATGATGATATACGCGGGAATTTCGGCATCCGCCGAAAGCCTTGTGTTGGAGTACGACGGCGCGGAGCATATTTACAGCGGTTCGCTTTATGATCTTGAGGTCAACGAGGCGAAGATCGAAACTCCGCTTCAGCCGATACTCTTTAACGACAGGGCGCTTGTGCCTATACGCGAGGTATTCGAGGCCCTCGGCGCGAGTGTTTCATACACGCAGGAAACAAGGAGCGTTGATGTTATAAAGGAAGGCACGTATGTGCGTCTGAGCATAAACGATAACACGGCTTACATAAACGGCGTAAAAACGGCGATACCGGACAACGTCGTTCCCAAGCTTATAGCAAAGAAAGGAGACTCCGCAAAGACGATGGTGCCGGTGCGGTTTGTATCGGAGAGCATAGGTCTTGACGTGGATTTCCTTCAAAACGAGAATACAATATCAATAAAGGACCCCGCTTATACCGCGGCTGTGTCGGCGGAAACGCCGACGGAGACCCCGACACAAGCGCCAACTCCGACACAAGCGCCCGCTCCGACACAAGCGCCTGCCGCATCCGTTCAGACCGGTCTTAAAAGCGTGACGGTAAACGGTTCTGCGGTGACGATAACAGCGGACGCGGAGATAGAAAATTTTTCGCACTTCACGCTCACGGAGCCGGACAGGATAGTGATTGACCTGTACGGCGCGAAAAACAAAACGGGAACGGAATCGGTAAACGGCAATTCCGGCAGCATACTGGGTATAAGGATAGGCGAGCCGGATGGCAAGACGAGAGTGGTTCTTGATATGTCGGGCAGCGTTCCGTATACGGCGGAGCTTTCGGCGGATAAAAAGACGGTGACGGTCAATATCGGCGCGTCGAATACGGCGGCGGCAACGGCTCAGCCGACTCAAATTCCGGTATCGGTGTCATCGGCTGCGGCAGTCGGCACGGGCGAAAAGCTCATATACATAGACGCCGGTCACGGCGGAGAGGATTCCGGAGCAGTGGGAATTTTACCGGGGCAGACAGTGCTTGAAAAGGATTTGACGCTTTCTATAGCGAAGAAAGTCAGAGCAATACTTGACGCGAACGGTTATCTTACGGCGATGACGCGCGAGAGCGACACTTATCCGACGCTTACCGAGCGCGCCGATATGGCGAACGCCGCGGGGGCGGCCGTGTTTGTGTCGGTGCATATAAACGCGCATGAGCAGGGCAGCTCCGCGAACGGAATAGAGGTCTACTACGCGGAAAAGAACAACGGCTCGGAGTACGGTATCAGATCGCAGGATCTGGCGAAGAATATTTATGACCGGATGATAGCGGCGACCGGCGCGACGGAGCGCGGCGTAAAGACGGCGAACCATTCGGTGACGCGCAGGAGCGAAATGCCCGCGACACTTGTGGAGGTAGGCTTTATAACCAATGTGGACGAGTGTTCAAAGATGGTTGACGAGAATTATCAGGAAACTGTCGCCAAGGCTATTGCCGAGGGCATAATGGTTTCCGTGGAAAAGATAAGTATACCGGATTAAAATGGAATACGCTCCGCGTCAAGCGGACAGAATAAGGGCGGTCTTGTATCGGTTTTCCGCAATCGGAGAGCATGATACGAACAGAGCGCCCTTGTGTGTTGTTATCGGCGCCGCCCGATAAAATTACCTTTGAAAGGACGCAAAAATTTGAAAACGCATGATTTTTATTACGAGCTGCCCGATGAGCTTATAGCTCAGGAGCCGCTTGATGACAGAAGCTCCTCGCGCCTTATGGTGCTTGACAAAAATACCGGCGCGACGGAGCATAAGCATTTTTACGATATAGCCGATATGCTTTATGAAGGCGACGCGCTGATACTGAACGATACCAAGGTAATGCCCGCGAGGCTTTACGGAGTGAAGGAGGGCAGCGGCGGAGCTATCGAATTTTTGCTTCTGAACAAGAGATCTCTCGATGAATGGGAGGTCATACTTCGCCCCGGAAGGCGGGCGAAGCCGGGGGCGAGATTTGTTTTCGGGAACGGAGAGCTTAAGGCGGAGATAATTGATATAGTGAACGAGGGGAACAGGCTTGTGCGGTTTGAGTACGAGGGAGTGTTTGAGGAGATACTCGACAGACTCGGCGAGATGCCGCTGCCGCCGTATATCACAAAAAAGCTTAAAGACAAGGACAGATACCAGACCGTGTACGCGAAACATTCAGGCTCCGCCGCGGCTCCCACAGCGGGACTGCATTTTACGCCGGAGCTTCTGGATAAAATACGCGCAAAAGGGGTCAATATAGGATATGTGACGCTCCATGTGGGACTGGGTACCTTCCGCCCCGTAAAGGCGGAGGATATAGCGGATCATAAGATGCACTCGGAGTTCTATGTTCTGCCCGAAGAAACAGCGGAGCTAATTAACAGGACCAAGGCTTCGGGGAAGCGGGTTATAAGCGTAGGCACCACCGCGACAAGAGTCCTTGAAACGGCGGGCATGAACGGCAAAGAGCTTCACGCCGCGTCCGGCTGGACGAATATTTTTATATATCCGGGGAAAAAATTTCACGTTATCGACGCGTTGATAACCAATTTCCATTTGCCGGAATCGACACTGATAATGCTTGTGAGCGCATTGGCGGGACGCGAGAATGTGCTTGCCGCGTATGAGGAGGCCGTAAGGGAAAAGTACAGGTTTTTCTCATTCGGCGACGCGATGTTTATAAGGTAGCGGGATAATATCTGCCCCTACGGAAAGGATGCGGACAATGATACAGGAAATAACATCTTCATCTAACCGGATATGCAAGCATATCAGGGCATTGGGGCGAAAAAAGGCGCGGCTTGAAAGCAGGGAGTATATCGTCGAGGGGATAAAATCGGTGCGTGACGCCGTATCGGCGGGAGCGCCGATAGCTTTTGCGGCGGTGAGCGATGAATTTTACGCCGAACAGGAATTTGATTACCCCGAATGTGATATATATGTAATACAAAAAAGCGTGTTTGAAGGACTGTCCGACACGAAGTCGCCCCAAGGGATAATGGCGGTCATCAGGATAGCCTCGGAGGATTTCCGCGCCAAAGACGGCTGCTGCTATGTGTATTGCGACGGCATTAACGACCCTGGGAATCTCGGCACGATAATCCGTACCGCTGACGCCGCCGGTATAGACGGCGTGCTGCTGTCGCCCGACTGCGCCGACGTGTTCAATCCCAAGACAGTGCGCGCGTGTATGGGTTCCGTGTTCCATGTGCCGGTGTTCGCCGGAGTGAGCGCGGACGATAAAACTCTTGAGAGCTTTCGGTTCCTCGGCGGAGCGCTGTCACAGGACAGCGTTGATTACAGGGACGCGGACTATACCGGCTCGGTCGTGATAGTTCTCGGCAACGAGGCTAACGGAATATCGGATGCGGTGATGGATAAATGCGAAAAGGTGAAGATACCGATCGCCGGCAGGGCGGAGTCGCTTAACGTATCGGTCGCCGGAGCGGTGCTTATGTATGAGATGTACAGGAAAAGAAATAAACGAAATAACGGTTAAAATAAAAAATAATGAACGAAATAATGTATAAAAATAAAATTTTTTGTCGAAATAGAAAAAACTGTTTGACAATCGGGCAAATTTGTAGTAGTGTAAAAGGGTAAGTAACCGTAAACGGGGGCGGGTCGGTGTTCATCGCGGAGGCTTTCATTTATCATAAAGGCAGCCCGACTGTGATTTGCGTTTTAAAAAAGATACAAAAAACACAATGGCACGGATGAGAAAGGAATGGATACAATGGATAAGGAAGCATATTGGATCTGGCTGTCGCTTACGGGACACGCGGGAAGAAAAGTCATAGAGGCGCTTTTGGAGCGTTTCGGTGATATAGAGGACATTTACGGAGCCGAAAGCTATGACGGGATCGCGGATATTGACGCGAAAACGGCGGAAGCTCTTATGAAAAAGGATCTTACCGCAGCGCGGGAGGCTTTGGACAGGACGCGGCGCGCCGGAGCAAGGGTGATAGTTTACGGCGGCGATGAGTATCCTGCGGAGCTTATGGAGCTTGAGGATGCTCCGGCTGTGCTGTATGTACAGGGCGTAATACCGACGGGAGAGGTAAGGATAGCCGTAGTAGGAACAAGAAAACATTCCCGCTATGCCAAGAACGCGGCTGTAGCGTTTTGCCGTGATTTTGCGGCGGTGGGAGCCGTTACGATAAGCGGAATGGCGCGGGGAATAGATTCCGTCGCCGCGGATTCGGCGATATTCTACGGCGGAAAGACCATAGCCGTGCTGGGTTCGGGCATAGACGTTGTATATCCGCCCGAAAACAGGGAAATGATGAAACTGATAGCCCAAAACGGAGCTGTCATAACACGTTTCCCGCCGCAGACCCCGCCCTACGGCAGGAACTTTCCTATAAGGAACAGAATAATAGCCGCTCTTTCCGACTGCGGGATAGTGATAGAGGCTCCCGAAAAAAGCGGAGCGCTTATAACAGCGGACTTTCTTTTAAAAATGGGAAAGAATGTTTACACGGTGCCGGGAAGTATTTTTGAGCCGCTGTGCGTAGGCTCCAACAGACTGCTTCAAAACGGGGCGAAGGTTGCTCTTTGCGCGGACGACATATTAAAGAGTCTGCCCGACTTTATAGATGAGGAGCTTTCGGACAGGGAACGCGAGCGCGTTATGCGATCGGGATACAATTCCGGCGACAGGGCGGCGTATTTTAAGAATAAGTCAAAAAACAATTCCGCCAAAGGCGCTTCGGCAGCGGAGAAAGAGGAAATCCCCGCAAAGGCGGAGCCGGCAGCCGAGCCTGTAAGGATAAGCGAGGAAATGCTTTCGGAGCTTGACGATGAGTCCGCCGCGCTTGTACGCGCCGTTATGGAGGGCGTTTCCCAGACGGAGGATATAGTAGATAAAACAGGCATCGAGATAAGCGAGGCAATGATAAAGCTTGCCGATCTCGAAATGCGCGGACTGCTTGAGTCGGAGGGCGGAAACAGCTACAGAGTAGCTTCAAAACAGGATTGATACAGGAGGATATAATGGCGACAACAAAAACGGCTGCCGCGAAAAAAGCAAAGACGGCGCCGAAAAAGAAACTGCTGATAGTGGAGTCTCCGGCAAAGGCGGGGACTATACAGAAATATCTCGGCAGGGATTACACCGTGATGGCTTCGATGGGACATATAATCGATCTGCCCAAGAGTCAGCTCGGCGTTGATGTTGACAATAATTTTACACCTAAATATATAACCATACGCGGCAAGGGAGAGCTGCTCACGCAGCTTAAAAAAGAAGCCTCAAAGGCTTCCAAGGTATATCTTGCGACCGACCCGGACCGCGAGGGAGAGGCGATAAGCTGGCATCTTGCCAAGGCGCTCGGCATTGACACCGCGTCCGAGTGCAGGGTGACCTTCAACGAGATCACTAAAACGGCGGTCAAAGAAGCGATAAAGCAGCCGCGCGCGATAGATATGAATCTTGTGGACGCGCAGCAGGCGAGGAGAGTGCTTGACAGGATAGTCGGCTACAAGATAAGTCCCATACTTTGGGATAAGGTGAAAAAGGGTCTTTCGGCGGGAAGAGTGCAGTCTGTGGCGACAAGGCTTATATGCGACCGCGAGGAAGAGATAGAGAATTTCACCCCGGAGGAATTTTGGACGATAGAAATCCTTTTGCACGATCCCAAAAGCAGGAAAGACTTTCGGGCGAAGTACTATGGCGAAAACGGAGAGGAAAAGAAGATCGAAAACGGCGAAACGGCGCAAGCGATAGCAAAGGAGCTGTCCGCATCACGTATTACAGTCGAGAAGATAAAGCGCGGCAGCGTGAAGAAAAACGCGTATCCGCCGTTTACGACAAGCACGCTTCAGCAGGACGCGGCGAAAAAGCTTAATTTCGCTGCCGCCAAAACCATGCAGGTGGCGCAGACGCTTTACGAGGGCGTGAGTCTGGGCGGAAGAATAGGCACAGTCGGTCTTATCACCTACATGAGGACCGATTCTCTGCGTATAGCTGACGACGCCCGTCGGGAAACCGAGGAGTATATAACGGAGACCTACGGCGGAGAATACGCCGCGCCGAAGCAGTTTAAAACAGGCAAAAACGCTCAGGACGCTCACGAGGCGATACGTCCGACATCCGTCAGGCTTACGCCGTCATCGGTGAAGGAAAAGCTGACGAACGACCAGTTCAAGCTGTATAAGCTCATATGGGAGCGGTTTGTGGCAAGCCAGATGCCGGCGGCGGTATATGAAACGGTGAACGCGTCCTTCGCGGCGGGAACGCACACGCTTCGCGCAAGCGGCTCAAGGATAGTGTTCGAAGGCTATAAGCTTGTATACGAAACGAAGGAAAAGCTTGAAAAGATGCTCCCTCCCATAGAAGAGGGCGATTTGATGCGGGCAAAGACCATAGACCCGAAGCAGCATTTCACTCAGCCGCCTCCCAGATACAACGACGCGTCGCTTGTAAAGACGCTGGAGGAAAACGGCATCGGCAGACCGTCAACCTATGCGCCGACCATCTCAACCATAGTTTCGCGTGGATACGTTATCAGGAACAAGACGCAGCTTATGCCTACGGAGCTTGGTATGGTTACGACCGATATAATGAAGAAGAACTTCGAGGATATAGTGGACGTTGATTTCACGGCGGATATGGAAAGAAAGCTTGACGATGTAGAGGACGGCGGCGTTAAGTGGGAGAAGATATTGGACGATTTTTACCCGCCCTTTAAGGCGAGCCTTGAAAAAGCGGAGGAAAGCATATCAAAGGTGAGCATAAAGGACGAGGTCTCGGATGTGAAGTGCGAGAAATGCGGGCGCATGATGGTGTATAAGCTGTCGAAGTACGGCAGATTCCTCGCCTGCCCCGGCTATCCGGAATGTAAAAACACCAAGGCGATAAGAAACGGGACCGGCGTAAAATGCCCCAAGTGCGGCGGCGAGATATTGGAGAGAAAGTCAAAGCGCGGCAAGACGTACTTTGCCTGCGAACACGTTCCCAAATGCGATTTCATGGCGTGGGACCGCCCGATAAAAGAGGTATGCCCCAAATGCGGCGGGATGCTCTTTGAGCATAAGGGCAAGAACGCGCGCGTTTTCTGTATCAATGAAGATTGCGGGTACAAGAGAAAGATTGAGAATAAATGACAAAGGTAAAGGTAATAGGCGCGGGGCTTGCCGGGTGCGAGGCGGCGCTTCAGCTTACGGCGCGCGGGATAGAAGTCGAGCTTTGCGAGATGAAGCCGGAGAAGAGATCTCCCGCGCATCACAGCGATAAATTCGCCGAGCTTGTATGCTCAAACTCGCTTAAGGCGGAGAATATCGAAAATGCCTGCGGACTGTTAAAGCAAGAGATGCGGATGTTCGGCTCCGTGATGATGGAGGCGGCGGACAGGACGCGCGTTCCCGCGGGAGGAGCGCTTGCCGTGGACAGGGAGCTGTTCTCAGACTTTATAACGGCGAAAATAAACGCCGATCCTCTTATAACGGTGAAAACCGGCGAGGTCACGGCGATAGATCCGTCAGAATACACCGTTATCGCAGCCGGACCTCTTGTTTCGGACGCGCTTGCAAAGAGCATAGCCGAGCTTACGGGCGCGGGGGAGCTGTATTTTTATGACGCGGCTGCGCCTATAGTGACAGAGGAAAGCCTTGACAAAAGCAAGGTGTTTAAAGCGGCGCGCTACAATAAAGGCGCCGCCGACTATATCAACTGCCCGATGACCGCCGAGGAGTACGACCGCTTTTACAACGCGCTGATAAGCGCCGAAACGGCGGAGCTGAAACGGTTTGAGGACCAAAAGGTGTTCGAGGGATGTATGCCGGTGGAGGTAATGGCAAAGCGCGGCAGGGAAACGCTTCTGTTCGGCCCTCTAAAGCCTGTGGGACTTGTTGACCCGAAAACGGGAAAGGATGACGCCTGCGCCGTTGTGCAGCTCAGACAGGACAACGCGGAAGGCACCTTGTATAACCTCGTCGGATTTCAGACGAATCTGAAGTGGGGTGAGCAGAAAAGAGTGTTTTCGATGATACCGGGGCTGGAAAACGCGGAGTTTGTACGCTACGGCGTGATGCATCGGAACACGTATATAAACTCCCCCGGCGTGATCGACAGATACTACAGACTCATATCAAACCCGAGGATATTCTTCGCGGGGCAGATAACCGGCGTTGAGGGATATGTTGAGTCCGCCTCATCGGGGATACTCGCGGGATTCAATATGGCGGCGATGCTTTCGGGCGAGCCTATGCTTGAGCCGTCTAAAAAGACGGCCATAGGGGCGCTTGCAAGGTATGTTTCCGGCGAGAGCGTCGGAGCGTTTCAGCCGATGAGCGCGAATTTCGGCGTTATAGAAGGACTTTCGGAACGTGTGCGCAATAAAAAGGAACGGTACAATAAAATCGCCGTCCGCGCGCTTGATATACTGAAAAATCAATTGGGAGGAATCTGCCATGGAAGAGAACAACACACAGGGAATGAATAAGAAAAACGTTATCATAATCGTGGTGATAGCGGCTGCTGTTATAGCGCTTATAATCGCGGTCGCGGCGGGAGGAAAGGACGGCGCGAAGGACAGCGGCGCAAAGGACGGCGGCTCCGCGCAAAACGCGCAGACACAGGCGACTGAAAGAACAAAGGTCACGCCGACGTTTATGTACTTCGTATCGGCGGCGGACGAAAATCACGAGGCCGATCTGGCGGCGGTAGAGGAGCTTAAGACGCAGTATGAGGGCAGGATAAATTTTGATATAAAGGACGTTGACGCGCAGCCGGAGCTTTTGGACAACTTCCCGGTGGGCGGAAACACTCCGGCTCTTATCATGCTTGACATTTACAACGATATTTCGGCGATAGCGCCCAAGTGCGGCGACAAGGCGGCTCTTGCTTCGTACATAGAGGCTGCCTTAAACAAATAGGAGGACACGGTATGCTCGGTATAATTGTGTATGCGTATTTCCTTTTTATGGGCTTTGTGTACGCGTCGATGGCGTATAGGGAAAAGAGTATTTATTTCCGCGTATGGATGGGCGGAATATTCGGAAATCTTATAATGATGGCGGGACTGGTTCCTTTCGCGTTTGTGTTCAAATTCAATATCATAAGCCATATACTGCTTATCGTAGCGGCGGCGGTGCCGGCGGCTGTGATATTCATAAAAAGGAAAAACGCGCCTGTGCCGGCGGCGATCCCCGTCAAGGGCAAAAAGGCAAAGGCGGCTCCCGCAAAGAAGAACGGCTTTTTCACGCAAATGTTTTCAAACGAAGGGGAGCAGGAGCTTACGCATAAGATATTCCTTATCGTGATAGTTCCCGTAACGCTTCTTATATGTATACTGATGACAAACCATATCCTCGTGCCGACCGATAGCGGCGGCGTTGCGTCGGGTCAGTCCACTTACGGCGATCTGGCGTTTCATATGGGTATCATAACGAGCATGGCGGAACAGGGCAAGTTCCCGCCGGAGTATAATATCTTGGCGGGGACGAAGATATGCTACCCGTTCTTTATAAATATGCTTTCGGCTTCGCTTATGGTGTTCGGAACTTCGCTGAGATTGGCGGTGCTTATACCGAGCTATGTGTTCTCGTTCCTGCTTGTTACGGGATTTTATTTCCTGTCGCATAAGCTGACGGGAAGCAGAGCCGTGTCGGTCTTGGCGGTGCTGCTGTTCTTTTTCAACGGCGGCTTTGGATTCGCGTACTTTTTTGAAGGCGCGAAGGCGGACACAACGGCGTTTACCAAAATATTCACCGACTATTACCACACGCCGACAAATTACAATGAAATGAATATCCGCTGGGCGAACACGATATGCGATATGATAATTCCTCAGAGGACGACTATGGCGGGATGGACCGTGCTTTTGGCGGCGCTGTGGCTTTTGGCGGACGCGTTTGAAAAAAAGACCGTCAAAGCGTTTGCGGTCATAGGCATTGTCGCCGGATGTATGCCCATGGTGCATACCCACTCGTTTATGGGTGTCGGGATTATTTCGGCGGTGCTGTGCGTTGCCGCGTTTGTAAAAACCGCGGACAAAAAGGAATTTTGGCGCACATGGGGACTTTATGCCGGCATAGCCGCAGTGCTTGCCGTGCCGCAGCTGCTTTTCTGGACGTTCAATCAGGCAAGCGGGAGCGGCTTCACACAAATACATTTCGGCTGGGTAAACGAGAACGACCCGGACATATGGTTCTGGCTCAAGAACTGGGGCGTGATACTTTTGGCGGTCATACCCGCATTTATGAACACATCCTCAAGAAACAAGCTCTTTATGGCGGGCGGCGCGCTGATCTTCGCCGTGGCGGAGATAGTGCAGTTTCAGCCTCTCGCCTACGACAACAACAAGCTTTTCTTTGTGACGTATATTATAGCGGTGATCATAACGGCGGAATTTCTCGTTATGCTTTACAACAAGTGCAAAGAGATCAGGGGCAGACAGTTTATAGCGGCGGTGACGCTTGCGGCGTGCTTTGCGTCGGGAGTGCTTACCATAGGACGCGAATGGTATTCGGGCGGAATGTATCAGACTTTCTCAAAGTCCGAGCTTGAATTTGCCGATTTTGTGAAAGAGAACACTGAAAAGGATGCGGTGTTTGCCACGTACAGCGAGCATTTAAATCCTGTGTCGGTGCTTGCGGGCAGAAGCCTGTATTCGGGTACGCCGCTGTTTCTGACGTTCCACGGCTTTTCGGAGGAGCAGGGAAAGCGCGAAAAGATTGTAAAGAGTATGTACTCGGCAAGCAGCTCGTCAGAGCTTAAAAAGATCGCCCAAGAGCATGACATCGAATACATTGTGGTGTCGGGACATGAGCGCGACAACTACACCGTGAATACGGCGGCGTTTTCGGGACTTGAAAAGGTGTATTCATCGGACGGAATCGAGCTGTATAAAATCAACTGATAACGGGATAAAACTTCTGTTTATCCATATAATAAGCGCATAGTATCGGTTTTTGACCGCCGCTGTGCGCTTTTTTTTTTGAGCGCGGGCTTTGGCAAAAGGACGGAAAAACGGAAAGGAACGGGATAATATGAATACAAGAACAGATCTTGCGGTGGAGCTTGTGGAGCGAAGCGCCGAGGAGGCGGCGGGATATTCGCAGAGCGAGCGTTCGTCGGGCAATGTAAGGATAAATCACGTAAAAATAACCTCCGAGGAGGGAGCCGAGCGCATCGGAAAGCCTGTCGGCAGCTATGTGACGATATACGCGCCGGATATAAAGTTTTCAAAGGAGGATTATGAAAGCTCATGCCGCGCTCTGGCGGAGGAGCTGGAAAAAATGCTTCCGAAAAACGGCGGCGTGACCCTTGTGGCGGGACTCGGCAACCGCGACGTTACCCCCGACGCTCTCGGCACGGAGGTGATAGAGCGTCTTATGGTGACGCATCACCTGAAGGAGCGGACGGAAAGTCAGGCGGGATACGGCATAAGCTCGGTATGCGCCATAGCTCCGGGTGTTATGGGCACGACGGGAATGGAAACCGTGGAGATAATAAAGGGCGTCGCGGACAGGCTGGAGCCGGATGTTATAATAGCCGTGGACGCAATGGCAAGCGCGTCGTTCGACAGGCTCGGCACCACGATACAGCTGTGCGACACGGGCGTTCAGCCGGGCGCGGGAGTCGGCAACAACAGAAAGGCTTTGAACGAGAAATTTCTGGGACGGCGTGTCATAGCCATAGGAACGCCGACAGTGGTGGACGCCAAGACCTCCGGCGATGACGAGCCGATGATGGTCACCCCTCGCGATATTGACCTTGTTATACGCCGCATGGCAAAGACTATAGCCAACGGCATCAATCTCGCCCTTCACGATGTAAGCCTTGAGGAGGCGGAGGAATATGTGGGATAGACGGCATAAAAGCCGCGAAAGGTTTTCAAAACGCTATTGTAATTTTTATCCGTATGTGTTATACTGTGTTATGTAAAGAAATTTTTCTGCGAAGGAGAATGATAAATGGAGTCGGAAACAGTAAAAATAAACGGCTGCGTTGATGTGACGTTTATACCGCTTGACAAGCTTAAGACAACGGTGTTCGGCGTATATATACACACGCCGCTTACCGAAGAGCGCGTTTCGATGAACGCGGTGCTGCCGTATGTGCTCAAGCGCGGGTCAAGGCTTTGCCCCGATATGGAACAGGCGGAGAAGTATCTGGAGAGATTGTACGGAGCGTCGTTTTCCTGCGGGGTAAGCAAGCGGGGAAACGATAATATGCTTTTGTTCGACGGCGAGGTCATCTCGGACGAGTACGCCCCCTCAAAGGAGCCGCTTACGATGAAGATGCTTGATTTTATGACAGCGGCGGTATTTGAGCCTGTCACCGACGGGGACGGATTTTTGGCGGAGTATGTGTATTCCGAAAAGAAAAATGCCCGCGATCGCGCTCTGGCGGCAAAAAATGACAAGGCAAGCTATGCTGCGGATAAGATGACGGAGCATATGCTCGGAGACGATCCCGCGGCGCTCCCGCGCCTCGGAAGGGCGGAGGACATAGAAAAGATCACCGCATCGGCTCTTTACTCTTACTATAAGCAAATGATAACCTCATCGCCGATAGATATATTCATATGCGGCAAATGTGACCGCGAGGCCGTGACCGGACATCTGCGCTCGTACTTTAAGGCGTTCGGCTTCAAAAACGCGGATATGCCGCCGGTCACTCTCGCAAAGCCGAAAAGCGGGACGGAGACGGTATTCGAATATGACGACGTGACGCAGGGAAAGCTTGTGATAGGCTTTACCACCGACACCTCGCCCGAAAGTCCCGACTATGCCGCGCTAATGACGGCGAACAGCATTTTCGGCGGCGGCGCTCATTCAAAGCTGTTTCGCAACGTCCGCGAAAAGCTTAGTCTTGCGTATTACGCGTACTCTGTTATGGACAAGCATAAGGGCGTCATAAAGGTGAATGCGGGAATAGAGTTTGACAAGTATGACGCGGCGCTTGGCGAGATAGAAGCGCAGCTTAAGGCGCTTCAGCGCGGAGAGATTTCGGACAGCGAGCTTGAAGCGGCGAAAGCGTCCGTCACAGACGATCTGAACTCATATTACGATGACGGCAGGTATCTTGAGAGCTTTTATATAAGCCAGAAAGCCGCCGGCGTAAGCCTTACGGTCGAACAGCTTAAGGAGCAGATAGCAGCCGTTACAAAGGAGGATGCCGTGCGCGCGGCGAAAAGGATAAAACCGGATACTGTATATTTTTTGAAGGGACGGGGTGAGCGGTAATGGCGCTTGAGCTTAAAGAAAGAAGAAACGAAACAACGGGCGAGAGAATGTTTGAGGCGGTCCACTCCTCCGGATGCCGTGTGTACATCATGCCGAGAAAGGACTACGCGAAGAGCTACGCGCTGTTCGCGACAAGATACGGCTCGACGGATTCCGAGTTCACCGTTCCCGGCGAAAGCGAGCCTATAAAGGTCCCCGACGGGATAGCTCACTATCTTGAACATAAGATGTTCGATATGCCCGACGGGAGCAATATATTTGCAAAATTCGACCGGCTTGGCGGAAAGGTCAACGCGTTTACGTCCTTTGACATGACGGCGTATCTGTTTTCGGCGACGTCGGCGTTCTATGAAAACCTTGCCATACTCCTGGACTTTGTTCAAAAGCCGTACTTCACACAGGAAAGCGTTGAAAAGGAGCGCGGGATCATCGGTCAGGAGATAGGTATGTACCGCGACGACCCGAATTGGCGAGTGTTTTTCAATTTCCTCGGCTGCCTTTATAAAGAGAATCCCGTGAAAAAGGACATCGCGGGAAGCGTTGAGAGTATTGCGAAGATAACGCCGGAGCATCTTTACAAGTGTTACAATACCTTTTACGATCTGTCGAATATGACGCTGTTCGTCACCGGCGATATAGACGAAAATCGCGCGGCTGAGGTGATCGAAAACGGACTTGCGAAAACCGAGCCGCCAAAAGAAAAAATACACCGCGTATTCCCGAAGGAGCCGCGGGAGGTTAATATACCGCGCTTTGAGCAGGCGCTTGCAGTTGCGAAGCCGATATTTATGTGCGGATTCAAGGATAATGACGCGTATGTGACCGGAGAAGAGCTTTTGAAAAAGTACATTGAGCTGTCGGTGCTTACGAGGATGATAGCGGGAAAAAGCTCGCCGCTTTACAGGGAGCTTTACGGGGACGGACTGATAAACGCGCGTTTTTCCGCTGACGTGACCGTGACGCCGCGCTATTCATATACTGCGATGGACGGCGAGTCCGATGATCCGGACGCGGTTTTTGAGCGCATATGCCGGGAAACGGAGCGCATAGGTAAAAAGGGACTTTCAAAACCGGATTTTGAAAGGGCGAAAAGAGTGCTGTGGGGCGAATATATACGATCGTTCAACGATGTGGAGGAATTTGCCCGCAGCTTTATGACAATGCATATGTACGGAGCCGATTACTTTGATTTTGACAAGGTGTACCGCAAGGTCACGTTTGAGGATGTGACGCGCAGATTTGAAAGTCATTTTCGGCGTGAGGCGGGCGCCTTGTCCGTGATTGTCCCCATGTGACGCGGCGTGAGAAAACGGGATAAAAAACAAATATTTTCATATTTTTTTACAAAAAACACTTGCAATAGGGGAAAAAGTATGATATACTAATATGCAGTGCTGTTATAGCGGCGCGAAGTATCAATGAAAGGAGGAATTGCATTGAAGGAAGGAATCCATCCCAAGTATTACCAGACGACTATAAAGTGCGCCTGCGGCAATGTCATAGAAACAGGCTCCACCAAAGAGAATATAATGGTCGAGATCTGCTCGAAATGTCACCCGTTCTTTACAGGAAAGCAGAAGCTTGTGGATACAGGCGGCCGTGTTGAGAAGTTCAACAGGAAATTCAACAGAAAGACAAAGTAAGCTTGGTTTTAAAACATTTAATTTGAAACACATATTAAACCTATTCTTAGAAATGCGCTCCACCGGCGGTTTCCCGGAATAAGGGGATGATTTATCATAGGAGGTGAAATCATGACCAAGGAAAGAAAGCAGGAGCTTATCGCAAAGTTCGCTACACATGAAGGGGACACAGGCTCGCCCGAGGTACAGGTAGCTCTTCTCACAGAGAGAATAAACCACCTCAACAACGAGCACCTCAACATACACAAGAAGGACCACCATTCGAGAAGAGGTCTGCTTATGATGGTAGGTAAGAGAAGAAATCTTCTTAACTATCTTAAGAGTCAGGATATCGAAAGATACCGTAAACTTGTGGCTGAATTGGGCTTGAGAAAGTAATTATAAGCAATTATAGAGATAATCGGGCAGGGAGAGTTTTCACGGCATCGCGTAAAATTTTTCTTGCCCGTTTTCATAACGGACGGGATATTTGGCAAATAACCGGAGCGTATAATATCGGTTATACATTGCGGTTATCTGCTAAAATATTCTCGTCCCAAGATAAGAGAGGAGAAAAATATGACTAAAACATTCGACAACTACAAAAAATTTGAAACGACTCTCGCCGGCAGACCGCTGGTGATCGAGACCGGCAAGATGTGCTGTCTTGCGAACGGACACTGTCTGGTACGCTATGGAGAAACTGCGGTAATGGTAAACGTTACGGCGTCGCGTCAGCCCAGAGAGGGCATAGACTTTTTCCCGCTGAGCGTTGATTACGAGGAAAAGCTCTATTCGGTAGGCAAGATCCCCGGCGGCTATATCAAGAGAGAGGGCAAGCCCTCGGAAAAGGCTATTCTTACAAGCCGTGTGATCGACCGCCCCATAAGACCGCTGTTCCCGTCGGATCTGAGAAATGACGTGTCGGTTGTGGCGACTGTGCTGTCGGTGGATCAGGACAATCCCCCTGAGGTTGCCGCTTTGATAGGCACTTCGATAGCGATCTCAATATCGGATATACCGTGGAACGGACCCATAGGCGGCGTATGGCTGGGACTTGTGGACGGCGAGTATGTTATAAACCCGACAGTTGAGCAGCGCGCGAACAGTCAGATGCACGTGACCGTAGCCGGAACAAAGGAAAAGATTGTTATGATCGAAGCCGGCGCCAACGAAGTCGAGGAAAGCGTTATGCTTGAGGGCATAAAGTTCGCGCACAAGACTATCAAGGAGCTGTGCGATTTCATTGAGGGCATAAAAGCCGAGATAGGCAAGAAAAAGTTCACATATGAGGCTCACGATATAGATCATGACCTCTATGACGAGGTAAAGCGTCTGGCGTTCGATAAGCTCTGCTATGCTTTGGACACCGACGACAAGAACATCCGTGATGCAAGGATCGCCGAGATAACCGACGAGATCATGCCCGCGCTTGAGGAGCAGTTCCCCGACGCGGCGGAGCAGATGGACGAGATCCTCTACAAGATGCAGAAGGAGATCGTAAGAAACTGGCTGCTTGAGGGCAGACGCGTGGACGGCAGAGGTCTTAACGATATAAGACCGCTTGCTGCGGAGGTTGACCTGTTCGCGAGAACTCACGGTTCGGGTATGTTTACAAGAGGACAGACTCAGGTTCTCACCGTGGCTACTCTGGCTCCCCTTTCGGAGATCCAGAAGCTTGACGGCATAGACATGGAGGAAACCAAGAGATATATGCACCACTACAACTTCCCGTCCTACTCCGTAGGCGAAACAAGACCCTCAAGAGGCCCCGGCAGACGCGAGATAGGCCACGGCGCTTTGGCGGAGCGCTCATTGGTACCGGTGCTTCCGCCGGAGGAGGAATTTCCTTATGCGATAAGAACAGTGTCCGAGGTGCTTTCGTCAAACGGCTCGACATCACAGGGCTCGGTATGCGGCTCGACGCTTGCGCTTATGGCGGCGGGCGTGCCGATAAAGGCTCCCGTGGCGGGCATTTCCTGCGGACTTATCACCAAAGAGGACGGAACGTTCACAACCATGGTGGACATACAGGGACTTGAGGACTTCTACGGCGAAATGGACTTCAAGGTAGCCGGAACAAAGAAGGGCATCACCTCCATACAGGTGGATATAAAGAATGACGGTCTTACCTATGAGGTGATAAACGAGGCGTTTACAAAAACAAGAGATGCGAGATACCACATCATAGACGATGTTCTGCTTGCGGCTATAGACGCGCCGAGAGATCATCTTTCGCCCTACGCTCCCAAGGTGGACACAATGAAGATCAGCGTTGACAAGATCAGCGAGGTAATAGGCAAGGGCGGCAAGGTCATCCAAAAGATAGTTGCCGACACCGGCGCGAAAATAGACATTGAAGAGGACGGCACAATCTATATCTTTGCCACCACTCAGGAAGCGGGCGAGGCCGCAAGAGCGGCTATAGAGCTTATCATAAAGGAACCTGAGGTAGGCGAGATATATGACGGTATAGTAAAGACAATAACCACATTCGGCGCGTTCGTGGAAATACTTCCCGGCAAAGACGGTCTGTGCCACATATCCAAGCTTGCGAACAGAAGGGTCGCGAAGGTTGAGGATGTTGTGAAAGAGGGAGACAGATTCCTTGTAAAGGTAATGGATATTGATCCCAAGACGGGCAAGATAAGCCTTTCGCACCGTGACGCGGTCAATGAACAAAAATAATCACACCGATCCGCCGGAGCGCGGACGGGTCTAACAATATGCGCCCGGAATCCGGTTTCCCGGCGCATATTATATATTCATGGATCAATAAGGAGAATATATGCACACGATCACAACGCTTTCAAACGGAATACGCGTGGTATCGGAGAAGATACCGTATCTGAAATCGGTTTCCGTCGGAGTATGGATAGGCAACGGCTCAAGATATGAAAAGCCGGAGGAAAACGGCATATCGCATTTTATCGAGCATATGCTTTTCAAAGGCACCGAAAACCGCAGCGCGCAGCAGATAGCCGCCGAGATAGATTCGATAGGCGGACAGCTGAACGCTTTTACGGCGAAGGAATACACCTGTTTTCATACACGAACGCTTGACGCTCACGCGTCCATAGCGGCGGACGTGCTTTCGGATATGCTGTTTCGGCCGCTGCTTTCGGCTGAGGATATGGAGCTTGAACGGCGGGTAATAAACGAGGAAATCAATATGTACGAGGACAGTCCGGAGGATCTGGTGTATGATCTTATCGGCGAGGCGGCATGGGGCGCGGGCGCTCTGGGCAGACCGATCCTCGGCACTCCCGAAACGCTTGCGGGCATTACGCCGGAAATAATGCGCGATTATATGCGTACACACTATACGGCGGCGAATACGGTCATATCGGTGTCGGGCAATTTTGACGAGGGACTTTTCGATATGCTTGAGGAAAAGTTCGGCTCGCACAAGCTTGCCGATACCCTGCCGGAAATGCCCGAGGCGATATACCGCACCGGCAGCATCGTAAGACATAAGGATATTGAACAGCTTCAGGTCGTGGCGGGATTTAACAGCATAGACGTGATGAGCGAGGAGGTTTACAGTCTGCTTGTGTTTAACAACGTGTTCGGAAACGGAATGTCGAGCCGGCTGTTCCAGCGCATACGCGAAAAGCTCGGACTGGTCTATTACGTTTCGGCGGGACACAGCGCCTATATCGGCACGGGAATGTTCGACATCTCGGCGGGAATGTCCGCCGAGAACCTAAAGCGCGTCGGAGAGCTTATAACGGAGGAAATAAAAAGAGTAAAGCGCGACAAGCTCACAAGCGAGGAGGTCGCCTCTGCTAAAGAGCAGCTCAAAGGCAGCTATATACTCAGCTATGAAAGCACCGGCGCAAGGATGCAGGCGGCAGGCAGATCGCTGCTTTTGAACAAGCCCGTATACACCCAAGAGGAGGGGCTTAAAAAGATAGAAGCCGTCACCGCCGAAAGCGTCGCCGATATAATCGACAGAGTGCTTGACCCGTCAACGCTTTGCACGGCGGCTGTAGGAAATATAGATTCTCTCGAAGGCGTATTTGAAATATAAATCAATAATTGATCAGGGGGTCCCTAAAGGAAAGGAAGAGCGACAATGGATAAAAAAGAATATGCACTTAAAATGCACGAGCAATGGCAGGGAAAGATCGAGGTCATCTCCCGCGCGAAGATAGACAGCGCCGAGGATCTGGCTGTCGCTTATACTCCGGGCGTTGCCGAGCCGTGTCTGGAGATCGCGAAGGACACGGAGCTTTCCTATAAATATACAAGACGTCACAATCTTGTGGCGGTGGTCACCGACGGAAGCGCGGTCTTGGGTTTGGGCGACATAGGCCCCGAGGCGGGTATGCCCGTTATGGAAGGGAAATGCGCACTGTTCAAGAGATTCGGAGACGTGGACGCGTTCCCGCTGTGCGTGAGATCGAAAAATGTTGACGATATAGTAAAAACGGTAAGTCTTTTGGCGGGCAGCTTCGGCGGCGTGAATCTTGAGGATATATCCGCGCCGAGATGCTTCGAGATAGAAAGAAAGCTAAAGGAAGTATGCGACATACCTATCTTCCATGATGACCAGCACGGCACGGCGGTCGTTGTGCTGTCGGGCATAATCAACGCGCTTAAGGTAGTCGGCAAGAAGATAGAGGATATAAGCGCCGTTATAAGCGGCGCCGGAGCCGCGGGTATAGCTATCACAAAGCTGCTTATGTCCGTGGGACTGCGCGATGTTATCCTCTGCGACAGCAAGGGCGCTATATGCGAGGGCATGGAGGGTCTTAACCCTGTCAAGGCCGAGATGGCAAAGATCACCAACCGCTCAAAGAAGCGCGGAACTCTTAAGGACGTTATCGCGGGGGCGGATGTGTTTGTCGGCGTATCCGCGCCGGGCATTTTGACTGCCGATATGGTTAGGACTATGGCGGCGGACCCGATAGTGTTCGCAATGTCAAACCCCGTTCCCGAAATAATGCCCGACGAGGCCGCAAAGGCGGGAGTGAAGGTGATAGGCACCGGCAGAAGCGATTTCCCGAATCAGATCAACAATGTTTTAGCATTCCCCGGAATTTTCCGCGGAGCGCTTGACGTGAGAGCTTCGGATATAAACGATGAGATGAAGATCGCCGCCGCAAAGGCTATAGCCGGACTTATAAGCGATGACGAGGTAAGACCGGACTACGTTATCCCGGCGGCGCTCGATCCCAGAGTAAAGGACGCTGTGGCGGCAGCGGTTGCCGAGGCGGCGAGAAAAACAGGGGTCGCAAGACTGTAAAACCGTTCGCGTATTTGTGAATAATTCACAAACTGAGCGTGTTTTTAAACTTTTTTGTCTGTTTTTTGTATAGCTTTTTTCCAAAAAACAATGTACAATATATTTATATAGTAGGAGAGTGACGGATTTGGCGTTAAATGCCGGTCTGTCCGGCGAATAACCTTTAAACAACAAAACAAAAAGGAGAGATATAACTATGAAATTGAAGAACAAAATATTGTCCATGCTGGCGGTAACGACTTTGGCGGCGGGCATGATCGCTGTTCCCACGACTGCTGAGGTAACACCTGTTTACATCAACCACTCGGATTTCAGCGACTGCGCTATAGGTGGATCTACCGAAGAGGGCGGTATCTACGGCACAGGTATTATTATTGACGGCAACCCCTGGCTTTCAAAGGGTTCGACGGCAATTGCATACAATACATTCCTTCACGATGACGAGAGAAACGTAAACTACTGCCGTTTCTACGCTAACTGCGAGAAGGCGGGCGCATACGGCGCGGGTTCAAAGTACGTATATCAGAGAGATACTTCGGCTAACTATACGCAGGAATACGGTCTGTGCGAATTTGATTTCAGACTCAGAATGGGTACATGGTCGATGATGTTCGGCGACTTTACCGACGCTACATCAAACACAAACTACATAGTCGGAAATATCCACTTCTCGGACGGTTTGGTAACTGCTGACTCGGTATCGGGCGCTAAGCAGCTTGCAAAGCTTGACACAGACAAGTGGTATAAGCTCAGAATCACTGTAAACTGCAAGACGCAGGAATACAGCGCAAAGATCACAGACGTTGCAACGGGCGCTGTAGTAGGCACTGTTGAGGATGTTGACTGGGTACAGAAGCAGGCTACCGGCGTAAGAACATGGTGCTTCTCATACGCTAAGGGCATGGGCCCGTACTGCTTCGATGTAACGGACGTTACAATCGACAAGGCGTCAACAAAGTATGACCTGTAATTCAGACGTATATAACTTAAAATAATAAAAATAATATAGGGCGGAGCCTGAACATGGGTTCCGCCCTTTTTGCACCGGAGATACCTGCATGAAAAATATGCCTTGCATGGATATATTTTTTTAAAAAAATATTTAAAAAGGGTTGATATTTTAATAAAAATGTAGTATAATTAAAATCAACGAAAGAAGAGAAGGAGTACGGTATCGGTAAAATGAATGGTAAAATTGTCATCACTGACGAAACTGCAAAAAAAGAAATCTCATCTCAGCTTATTCGTTCTTATATGACCGGCACGGCCGGAAGTGAAAACAATCTGAAGCTTATACAGCTTCTGACGGGGAATAAATTCCCGGAAAAATGCAGGCTTTTCCTGATAAAACCAAGAAGCGCGGGCTTCAGCCTCAATACCTTTTGCAAGGATATTGAGAAGGACTCGTTTTTTGCGGGTGAGACAGAGCGCGGCATCGTGGCTGTTTTGAGCCGCGCCGAGCAGGAGCAGGATGTAAAGGCGGTGTGCCGCAAAATCATGTCGGCGCCGTGCTGCGGAAAGCTCATTGTCGCGGCGGGGGAATACTGCGCGGCGGCGGAGCTGCCGGCACAGTATGCCAAAACGCGCGAGGCGCTCGGATATAAGTTTTATAAGCCGGAGGGAGGACTTGTATATTCCTCGCAGACGCCGTTTAAAAGGCTTGAACAGGACACTGTCACTGCGCTTGCCGAAAAGTTTATCCCCAATCCCGCAAATGATACCGAGCTTATCCGCAAGAGCGCAGACAAGCTGTGCGAGTATCTGGCGGAGGAACGCATACATCCGTGCGATGCGAAGCTTATGTTCCGCTATTTTTTGTGCGGCATAAGCGATAATAAAATAACGCATCATCCGCGCTATCTGTACGGCAATGCCGTGGAAACAACAACCGACTTCAAACAGTTTGTGGCGGATTACATAAAAGAAATATGCTATGAAACGGGCCGCGGGAAAATGCGCGTCTACAGCTCGGCGGTCAAGCAAACCATACAAATAATAGAGGAAAATATCTCAAACGAGAATCTTTCCCTCAGATGGCTTGCGGGGACCATACTTTATACCAATGTGGACTATCTCGGCAAGCTGTTCAAAAAGGAAACGGGCAAGAATTTTTCGCATTACGTCAAGGAAATGCGCATGGAAATGGCGAAGCAGCTTATCCTTGAGGGCAAAAGCGATAAGATATACGAGGTGGCCGAAAAGGTCGGCTACGGTTCAAATTCACAGTATTTTTCACAGGTGTTCAAAAAATACACCGGCATATCTCCGCTTGAGTATAAGGAGTTTGTACGCAAGGGTGGAAATACCGTGTAAAAATATCTGTTATTTGAACAAAAATATCTGTATATTTACTTTTGTTATGGAAGTAAATATTATATAATTTTAGTTGTTGCTTACAGACCGGACGGTCTGATATGCATAAGTAATATATTTATAAGGATATTTAACTTGCCGCGTGCCGCGGTAACGGGGGATATCCGGGAAACGGAGGTATTTACATGAACAAACACATGAAAAAGTTTATTAGTGTGTTGATCACCGCTTCTATGGCACTGGCTTCGATGACGTTTGCGTATGCTGCGGACGACGATACGGCTTCGACAGAAACCACCGAAACCACAGAAGCGGCTACCGCCACAGCGGCTCCGGCGTCTACTTCTTTTGATGATGATGATTATTATCAGGAATCAGTAGATCTGCTCCAGAAGCTGGGCATAATTGTCGGCGATGACAGCGGAAATGTTAATCCCGACCAGAACATAACCAGAACAGAGATGGCTACTATTGTTTTGAGAATTCTCAAGGTTGACGCTACGACATACAAGGGAATTTTCGCAGATGTTGCCAACGATTTCTGGGGCGCAAGCATTATTCAGTCGGCGGCTGACTCGGGTATAATCGCGGGTTACGGCGACGGCAACTTCGGCCCGAACGACGAGGTTCTTTACGAGCAGGTTGCAAAGATGCTTGTATGCGCTATAAACTATCAGCAGTTTGCCGATAATCAGGGAGGGTATCCTTACGGCTACTTAACAGTAGCGGCAGCTCAGGATATTACAAAGAACGCTACAGGCACAACGGGCGTTGCGGCTCCCAGAGGTCTTGTTATAAAAATGGTTTATAACACCATCCTCAACGCAGACTATGCGAAGGCTACAAAGATAATCAACGGCGTACCGCAGTATGAATACAACAACGACTACACAATCGCGTCGGATAAGTTTGATCTTTACAAGATAAAGGGTCAGCTTCTTGCCACATCGACAAAGTCGCTGCTTACAAAAACGCCTGTTGACGGTCAGATCTATATCGATTCTGACGAGGATGACGGAGATGAGATCCTTGTAGATACGGATCTTAAGGACATCGACGATCTCGTTGGTATCCAGTCGAAGATCTTCTATCAGGTATCGTCGGACGGAGAGTATAATGTTGTAGCGATTATTCCGCTGAACAACAAGTCAAAGACTCTTGAGATCGATGCTACCGATATAGAGTCGGTTAACAGTATCGGTACAGACAATGCGTCTATAGAATATAAGCCGGACGCTAAGTCATCAAAGACAAAGACCGAGAAGATCGCTAAGGAAGCTAAGATTCTTTACAACGGTCAGGCAGCGTATACCGCGGACGGTATTACATCCGAGGCTGCAACAAGAATTGAAACAGACGGTATCACTATCGAAGAACTCCTTACACCGGTACAGGGTAAGGTAACTCTTATCGACAACGACAACGACAACAAGTATGACGTTGTATCGGTAGAGAAGTATGAGATCATGCTTGTAACAACAGCAAACGATACAAAGGTAGTCGGCTATGTAAACGGCAGAACGACCACAATCGATGTTGACACTGTTATAAGCGACAAGACAATAAC
Organism: uncultured Lachnospiraceae bacterium; assembly: GCA_964503455.1. GTDB lineage: Bacteria > Bacillota > Clostridia > UBA1381 > UBA1381 > CAZCZR01. The sequence continues at coordinate 38,002 of CAZCZR010000006.1, forward strand.
CGTAATCAAGGCCGGCGATGAGGTCAAGACAAAGAACCTTAAGAAGGATGACGTTGCATCCGTTAAGAGAAATCTTGACAACAGCTACATAAGCATCGAGGTACCGGGCGAAAAAATTACAGGTACTATCACAAGAATGGCTGACGATGACGGCGATCTCGTTATCACCGTAGACGGCACGAAGTACACTGTCGATCCTAACGTATATGTAACATATGACAGCGACGGTATCAAGAGCGATAACCGTTCGACAGCGATCAGACTCGACAGCGATGCTGAGTTCACATTCGATTCCTTCGGAAGAATCGGAAACATTGAGTACACAACGACAACAGGCGGACTTGAAGGTAAGGAAAAGTACGGCTGGGTTGTTAAGGGCTACATAGACACAGACGAGGGCGAGAACGATGTAACAGTAAGACTGTACGACGTTGAAACCGCGAAGTTTATAAACCTTAAGACAGCATCGAAGGTTAACTTCTGGGCGCCGAACGCTACAGAGCCTGTAAACAAGGAACTTACGGTAGAGGATGTTGAGCGTACAACGAACGACTTCGGTCAGACAGACTATGTAACAGCAGGTTCGTATTCGATCAAGATCTGTAAGTATGAAACAAACTCAAGCGGCGAGCTGACAAAGCTCTACTTGGGTATCAGCAACGCAACAGCTGCTAACGCAGACGGTTCGCCGGTAGTTGTACAGACAACGGTTGCTACACGTCAGGGTGTAGGTACTGTCATGGACGGTAAGTACACAATGGTAGACGGCATCACAGAGCTGTGGGTACCGAATATCCCGGCTAAGATTTCAAACAAGAATCAGATGATCACGTTTGATACAGACATTAAGTCGTTCAGCACAGGTTCGGTAATCGCATCCAACTATCTGCCGAGAGAGTCTGCAGGTCAGGATACAGTCGTAGTTGACTGGGCAAGCGATACAAAGCAGCCCGGCCTCGTACTGAGATTCAACAGCGACCCGAACGCTACGGATACATCTATGGATGATGACGGATTTACGGCGAACAGCCACCCGACATTCATGCTTAACTCGATCAGCGCGGGCGTTGATGACGACGGCAACAGCGTATACTATCTGTCAGGTTACGAAGCAGGTACAGAGGTTGAGTATGTAACAATCGACACCTCCGCTGTATATGATATGTCTGCAAGCATTTTCAGTGACAGACAGTATTCAAAGTCAACTATCTGGACAGCAAGAGAAGAGGGCAGCACATATAAGACGCTTGATAACTACCTCAATGAAGGAGATATACTCCTTATAAACAACAAGGGTACGCAGGCGCTGTCAATCCTGAGAACAGGTAATGTTACTCAGATGGAAGAGAACAAGAAGTTTGCATGGACCGATGGTGTACTCAGCTCGTACAACTCATCATCGCGTAACGGCTGGTTCCAGGGCGATGTTTTGAGCATTGACATTCAGGATAATGTTATTGTTACAGCAGGTAACGATACGAACACCTATACATGGTCAATAGATCCGAGCGCACCGATTACAGTTGCAAAGATCACTCTTGACAGCGACGGCAACGTAATTTCCGGATCGGCAAAGGTTGACACCGAGTCTATCAACGCAAGCGATCTTACGGAATCGCAGGGTCTGCCTTCATACGACAAGCTGGTAGTATTCTACCACAGAGGCGCGATCGTAGACATCTATGCGTACAGATTTGAATAATCTATAATTATAGGAGGGATCCTTCGGGATCTCTCTTATTTTTTTGGC
>CAZCZR010000006.1:39851-48200 GCA_964503455.1 uncultured Lachnospiraceae bacterium
AAAAAACAGGGGAGAAAATATTTTCCTCCCCCGGGCGGCTACAGATAAAATTCGTGGCCGCCTATTTTTGTATAAAAGGTTCTGTTTGCCGAGATCCAGCTGCTCTGGGCAACGGACGGATTGAAAAAGAAAAGAGAACCTCCGGCATGGTTCTCGCCGCGCAGCGCGCGTTTCGCCGCCTGAATACATGATACATCGGAATTATTGTAGACCGAACCGTTTATGACCGGCTCGAACTGTACGCCGTTTTTGCAGTCAAAGATAACGCCGTAGATAGTATTCGGGTACGCATTTGACGCGACGCGGTTCAATACGACATTTCCCACGGCTATCTGTCCGATGAACGGTTCGCCGGAGGCTTCGGCATATATGATGCGCGAAAGCCACATCAGCTCGTCGCGGCCGTAATACGGCGAGAGATACTCCTGCGGAACGCTTACGCCGGACTTAGTGACCGTGACGCATCTGTAAAGACTGTCCCAGTCCACATCAAAGCCGCCGGTTTCCGCCAAAAATCGTACCGGCACGTATGTTCTGCCGTCAATGATCTCGCACGCGGCGTTCATAAGCACCTGTTTTCCGCTGACGACAGCGGTTTTTGATCCGTCGCTGACAGAAATATGAGCGCCGCCGGAAAATTCCGCCGAAGCACGCTCGTTTTCCCAGCTGACCTTTGCGCCGAGAGCCTCGCAAAGGCTTCTCATTGGCGCGAATGTAATCCCCTCTCTGACGAATACATCTCCGTCCGTTTTGATATATTCGCCGTTTATACATATATCGGTAATCTCGCCCGCAAAAACGGGCGCGGCAATAAAAAACGCCGCCGTCACGGGGAGCAGCAGCCTTTTTAATAGTTTAAGCATTAAAAACATCCTTTCGCTGCTTCCCTTTTCAACTTTTCTCCGAGGGTATTATACCATACGGCGGCGGGATATTCAATGCAGAATATATGGAAAAAGAAAAACCGCCCGAAGCCTCGCGGGCGGGACGGCTTATGCGGCGGGCTTTTATTTGCCCACACAGAAATTATGGAATATATTCTCTACAACATCCTCTGTAACGGTCTCGCCGGTGATCTCGCCAAGGGAATCACAAGCGCGGTTTATGTCAATGGTGACAATATCCTGAGGAATACCGGAGTCTATGGCAAAGCAGGCGTCCGAAAGGGCAAGCTCTGCTTCGGCAAGAGCGGCCTTGTGGCGCGCATTGGTGATAACGGCGCTTGTGTCCGCTTCAAGCTCGCCCAAGCCGTACATACGTGATACGGCGGCGGAAAATTCATCAATGCCGGCTCCGGTTTTGGCGGAAATCCTAATAACGGGATCATCCGCCGGAACGCATAGGTCTTTAACGGGATCTTTTGAGGAAACGTCGGTCTTGTTTATAAGGATCACGCGCTTTTTGCCCTCGGTGGCGTGGAGAATATCAATGTCATCGGAGGTAAGAGGACTTGTCGCGTCAAGCACGACTATAACAAGATCCGCCGCGTCAATGGACTGCCTTGATCTTTCAACGCCGAGACGCTCTACGGTATCATCGGTGGAGCGTATACCCGCCGTGTCGAACAGCCGCAGAGGTACGCCGCCGACCGAGGCGTATTCCTCAATGACATCTCTGGTAGTGCCGGCGATGTCAGTGACAATGGCGCGTTCCTCGCGGACAAGGCAGTTCAGAAGCGATGACTTGCCGACATTCGGTTTTCCGGCGATAGCGGCGCGTATGCCGTCGCGCAGTATTTTTCCGCTGTCAGCGCCCTTTATAAGAGCCTTTACGCGCGAAAGCGCCGCCTTAAGCTCCGAGGAGATCTCCGATACGGTTATATCCTCAAGATCCTCGTCGGGATAGTCTATCGCAACCTGCATCCGCGCAAGAAGATCAATAAGGCTTGTGCGGAGAGAGATGATCTCGTTTGAAAGAGAACCCTCAAGCTGCTTGAACGCGTTTTTTCCGGCAAGGACGTTCCCCGCGTTGATTATATCTATAACCGCTTCCGCACGGGAGAGGTCGATCCGTCCGTTTAAAAAGGCGCGCTTTGTAAATTCGCCGGGAGCCGCAGCGGAGGCGCCCGCCCTGATAACAGCGTCAAGCACCCGTGACGTAACTATAATTCCGCCGTGGGCGCCGATTTCCACAATATCCTCGGCGGTGTAGGTTTTCGGGGCGCGCATAACCGTCACAAGCACCTCGTCTATACGGGCGCCGTTTTCATCGACAATGAAGCCGTAGTGAACGGTGTGCGACGGAGCGTCGCACAGGCGCGTCTTGCCCGAATATACTCTGTCCGCGATCTTAACCGCGTCATCGCCGCTTATTCTTATAACTGAAATGCCGCCCGTACCCGGAGGAGTGGATATTGCGGCTATGGTTTTGTTCATTTTTAAGCGTTCCTCCTTAGAAGCTCCTCATAAAATTCATACGGCACAGCTCCGCCAAAGACGTGCCCAAGCTCAATATCCGGCTTATTCGCGCCATGAAAGTCGCTGCCGCCCGTCTTTAAAAGACCGAGCCTGTCCGCGATATTGCCGCACATGGCGGTGTATTCGGCGTCATACTTGCTGTACATGACTTCAACGCCGTCAAGACCGCAGCTTTTCAGATCGCCGAGCAGCTCCGTAAGCTCATCCCTGTCGCGGGTAATGTATATGGGGTGCGCAAGCACGGCAAGACCTCCGGCTTTTTTGATAAGCTCTATGCTTTCCTTGGGCGGATACGTCTTTCGCGGCACATAAAACGGCATACCCTTGGACAGGTAGAGGTCGAACGCCTCCTGTATCGAAGCGACAGCGCCGCGGCTTGCAAGGACAGATGCGATATGCGCTCTGCCGGTGTTTTCAAGCGTAGCGCCCGGCTTTAGCGCAAGTATGTCCGACTCGCTTATATCAAACCCCGCGTCGGAAAGCTTTTCTATCATTTCACGGTTGCGTATGCTTCGCGCGTTTTTTAAAAACGAAAGCTCTTTTAAAAATGCCGTGTCGGTATAGTCGATGAACAGACCGAGAATGTGCATTTCGGTTCGGAATTTGGCGCTTATCTCGACTCCGGCTATGCCTTCCACGCCGTATTCTGCACAGGCGGCAAGAAACTCACCGGCTCCGTCCACCGTGTCGTGGTCGGTTATGGCAACAGCCGAAAGCCCTGCCCGTGCCGCCGCTTCCGCAAGAGCGCGCGGTGTCAGACTTCCGTCGGAAGCCGTGGAATGAGTGTGAAGATCAATTTGTTTCAATATCCTGCCCCTTCTTTTCGGAATCATCTATAAGCTGCTCCAATTCGTTCATAAAGGAGTGCAGATCGCTGAAACGCTTGTATACCGATGCGAAGCGAACATACGCCACCTCGTCCAAGGTTCTCAGGCGTTCCATTACCTTTTCGCCTATGACAGCCGTGTCGATCTCGCGCGACATGGAACGGTACAGATCCGATTCGATGTCATCCACTATAGCCTCCATTTCCGGCAGGGAAACGGGGCGCTTCTCGCAGGCGCGCATTATGCCGGCAAGGACCTTGCTGCGGTCGTAAGGCTGTCTTGACAGATCCTTTTTAACCACAACAAGAGAAATCGTTTCGATTTTTTCATAGGTAGTAAATCTTTTAAGACACTTGACGCATTCTCTGCGCCGTCTTATGGACTGGCTTTCCTCGGTCGGTCTTGAATCTATGACCTTGCTTTCGGGGAAGCCGCAGTACGGGCATTTCATAGGCGTAACTCCTTTTTTGATCGAATGTGGATAATTTTATTATTAACATTATACCAAAAAAAAACAGATATTGCAATATTTATTGAAAAAATATTTGCCTTGCGGAATAAAAATACAAGGTTGTTATTGACAAACACAGCCGAAAATTATAAAATATCAATAGGTGAGATCATGAAAGGAAATAGGAAAAAGAATATAATATTAGTTTTGGCGTTCGCCGCGGTATGCGCCGTATGCGCGGCGGCTGTGTTCGTGTTTTCGCTCTCCGCCGGAAGTACCGCCGTTATATATTCGGACGGACGTGAGATACGCCGGATAGACCTTGACAAGGTGCGCGAGCCTTACGAGCTTGAGGTGACTACCGAATACGGCGTTAATACCGTGCGCGTTGAGCATGGGCGCATATGCGTCACGGACGCCGACTGCCCCGACAAGATATGCGTAAAAAGCGGATATACGGACAGTCCGGCAGCGCCTATAGTGTGTCTGCCGCACAGATTGTCGGTAGTTATAGAAGCAAAGGAGGGTGCTGCCGATGCGGTCGTCGGGAATTAACGCGGTAAAGCTGTGCGCGCTGCTTGCCGTTTTGACGGCGTGTCTGCTGACAGGCTCCTGTTCAAACGGAAAAAAAGAATATACAAAAACCGTCTTTGCCATGGATACGGTGATGAGCCTGAAAGCGTATTCGGACAATGCGGCGGCTGTTGACGCTGCGGAGGAGGAGATAAAGCGCATTGAGCGGCTGCTTGACAGAAACGATCCGAAAAGCGATATATACAGCCTTAATAATGGCGGCGGCGCGTCGGAGGAAACGGCAGAGATAATAAAAACAGCTCTTGACATAGGTATCGAAACCGGCGGAGCCTTTGATATAACCATAGCTCCGGAAACGGACGCATGGGGCTTTTACGGTCAGAATTACCGCATCCCCACAGAGGAGGAGATAGAAGATGCCATGAAGCTTGCCGGCATGGATAAGGTAAGCGTAACTGACGGCAGTGTGACGGTTTCGGACGGGGTGCAGCTTGATCTCGGCGGTATCGCCAAGGGGTACGCCTCGGACAGAGTCGCGCAGGTGCTGAGAGAAAACGGCGCGGATTCGGCGATAATATCTCTCGGCGGGAATGTGTATGCAATAGGGAACAAGCCTGACGGCGGAGAATGGCGCGTTGCGGTACAGGATCCGACGGATAACGAGAAGTATGTCGGAAGTATCGGCGTAAGCGATAAAGCTGTCGTTACTTCGGGCAGCTATCAGAGATTTTTTGAGCGGGACGGAGTAAGGTATCACCATATAATCGATCCGTCAACGGGCAGACCCTCCGAGAGCGGACTCGCGTCCGTGACAATTATATCCCAAAACGGCGCTAAGGCGGACGCTCTGTCAACGGCTATGTTTGTGGCGGGACTTGACGGCGCGGCAAGGTATTGGAGGGAACACAGGGACTTTGAGGCGGTGCTCGTAACGGACGAAGGGGAAATATACGTCACCTCTGGCATCGCCGACAGCTTCAAAAGCGACAGGGACTATGAAACGATTTTATAAAAATCTATGCGAAAAAAATCCTTATTGCCGACAAGAGCGATTACGCGGCGCGTCAGCAGCGATAAAATCATAAAAACGAGGTAAAGTCAGATGAGTATAAAAACAGAGCTTAACAGCGGTTGGAAATTTTTTCGGGGAGATCTTGCGCCCGCAGATCCCGCCGATGAGTGGGGAGGAGCAAAGGCGCGCGCGTACAGCTTCGGAGCGGCGGCTGCCGACTGCCACGACAGCGCGTGGAGAACGGTTGATCTGCCGCATGATTTTGTATCGGAGGGAGATTATTCGCGCAGACAGACGGGAACGGCAGGTATGCAAAGAATCCCCGAAATGGAGAGCATTGACAGCCGCCTTGCGGCGGGCGGATCGCTTGAGGGCGGCGTCGCGTGGTATAGGAAAAGGTTTTCTCTGCCGTATGACGATGACAGGCGCGTATACCTTCATTTCGGCGGCGTGTACAGAAACAGCGACGTGTATTTGAACGAGTATTTTATCGGTCATCACACAAGCGGATACACGAGCTTTTATTATGATATTACCGATTTTGTAAATTTCGGCGGCGACAATATCCTTGCCGTAAGAGTCGATTCGCGCGGCAGGGAAGGCTGGTGGTACGAGGGCGGCGGCATTTACAGAAGCGTGTGGCTTGAGGTGACGCACCGTCAGCATATCGCGCCTTGGGGCGTATTCGCCGCTCCTTCCGCAGATATTGAAAAAAAGACGGCTTCCGTAAAGATAACGACAGAGCTTGCGAACAAGGCGTTTGAGGATAAGACCCTTACGGTGCGTTCTGTTATAGAGGACGCGGAGGGAAACGCGGTCACAGAGCTTTCAACAGACGTTTTTGCGGCGGCATGGGACGGCGCGGTCTGCAATCAGGCGGCGGAGCTTTCAAGCGTCAGACTGTGGGATATTGACGACCCGTATTTGTATATGCTGAAAACATACATATATGACGGCGCGGAGCTGACAGATGTGCGCGAAACACGCTTCGGAATACGCGAGTGCCGATTTGACGCGGACAAGGGCTTTTTTCTGAACGGCAGGCACTTGAAAATAAAAGGTCTGTGCCTTCACCATGACGCTGCCGGAGTGGGTATCGGCATGACCGAAAGCCTTTTTGAGTACAGGATAGACCGCATTAAGAGCATGGGCGCGAACGCGTACCGCTGCGCGCATCATCCGCCCGCGCAGGAGCTTCTGGACGTATGCGACAGAACAGGTATGCTTGTATTTGAGGAAACGCGCCGCATGAGCAGCTGCAATGACGATATAGAAGCGCTCAGAAGCATGGTAAAGCGCGACAGAAATCATCCCTCGGTATTTCTATGGGGAATCGGCAACGAGGAGATCTTCTCTCAGCACAGACCCGAAACCGCAAGAACGACCCTTACCATGAAAGCGGAGGTGCATAAGCTCGATCCGACACGGCCGGTGACATCCGCCGTTGTATGCTGGAACGGAAAAGAGCGTTTTGATACGGCTGAAGGGTATACGGACGTTACAAAGAACCTTGATATTATGGGATTTAATTACTGCCCGACCGCATGGGACGATTATCACAGGCGTATGCCGGAGCAGCCGATCATTATAACAGAGGCGTCATCAAACAGCGGCACAAGGGGCTGTTATTCCACCGACGAGGACAGAAGCCGTTATTATGTTTTGGATCCCGACAATGCTCTAAAGTGTAAAAGCGGGAAGAAAGCGCTTAAAAAGGACGAGGCTGAAACACAATGGAAAATGTGCGCCGACAGAGATTATCTCGCGGGCATATTTTTGTGGACGGGCTTTGACTACAGAGGCGAACCGACTCCGCTTTCATATCCGGCGGTGTATTCCCAGTTCGGCATCTTCGACTACTGCGGCTTTGAAAAGGATAATTACTATTACTATAAAAGCCGATGGACGGACGAACCGACGCTCCATGTGTTCCCGAACTGGAATTATCCCGTAAAACCGGACGAGCCGGTGAGCGTTTATTGCTACAGCAATCTTGACGAGGCGGAGATATTCGTAAACGGCAAAAGCTTGGGGAAAAAGAAAACGGAGAGCGGACTGTATCTTGAATGGGACGGCGTTATATATGAGCCGGGCGAAATTAAGGCGGTAGGATATAAGGACGGCAAGGCTGTAATGACCGATACGTCGCGCACCTCAAAGAGCGCGTATGCCGTAAGGCTTGAAGCGTATAAAACGGTGACAGAGCCGGGAGATACTGTAATTGTAAAAGCAAGCATCGTTGATGAGGACGGCGTATTGTCTGGTATTGCGGATAATGAGATAGCGTTTGATGTTTCGGGCGCGGGCAGCTTTATAGGAACGGGCAACGGCAATCCCGGAGATCATGCATCGGAGAAGGTGCCTGTCAGGAGAGCGTTTAACGGCTTGTGTCTGCTGCTTGCAAGAGCGGACGCGCCGGGCAGGATAAAGATCACGGCAAGCGCGGACGGCATACGGACGGGTGCTTGCGAAATAGAGGTGAAGCGGCGCGGCGTTTAAAGCTTCGCGATATAAAAAAGAAAAATTTTCATAAAAGCGGCGGCGGCACCGATATGAATATGCTTTAATAATTTGCATATGATAGACATTGAGGTGATAATAATGTGGAAAAAAATAAAACCGTACGTGATTTCCGTACTGATCGCCCTCGGAATCGGAGCGCTTTCGGCGCTGCTTACGAGAAACAGTATGGATATGTACAAAAATATTGTACAGCCGCCGCTGTCGCCGCCTATGGCGATGTTCCCCGTGGTGTGGTCGATACTGTTCATACTGATGGGTATAGGCAGCGCGATAATATGGATAAAGCGTGATACCGCGCCCGAAACCGCCTCGGCCGCGCTGAAGGTGTATGGCATACAGCTTGTTGTGAATTTCTTTTGGAGCATAATATTTTTCAATATGCAGGCGTATCTGTTCGCCTTTATATGGCTGATGATTCTGTGGCTTATGATCATATGGATGATAATTCTCTTTAGAAAAGTAAGTCCGGCAGCGGCGTGGATGCAGGCGCCGTATCTTTTATGGGTGACCTTTGCGGCGTATCTGAATCTGGCGGTGTATATTTTAAACAGATAACAGCGCAGGAACCCTTGCCGCAAAAATAAA
>CAZCZR010000007.1:0-39616 GCA_964503455.1 uncultured Lachnospiraceae bacterium
TTATGAAAGAAAAGCTAATATCCGAACAGGAGTCCTGCAGCTGCTGCGGGCATGAACACGAGCATGAACACGAGCATGAACATGAGCATGAGCATGAACACGAGCATGAGCATGAACACGAGCATGAGCATGAACATCATCACCATGAGCATCACCATGAGCATCACCATGACGATTGCTGCGGACACGATCACTGTCACGGAGATGAGTGCGGCTGCGGGCATGATCACGAGGCCGAGGTTGATATAAAGAATCTCGGTATACGTCTTGGCATAGGGATCGTGTTTTTTGCCGCCGGATTTTTCCTGCCTTATCCGATGATATGGTATCTTATCGCATACGCCGTATTCGGATATGATATAATCATAGACGCGGTGAAAAATCTTTTCAAGGGGCATATGCTTGACGAGCATTTTCTGATGGCTGTTGCCTCGATAGCGGCTATCGGCATAGGCGATTACCGCGAAGGGGCCGCCGTGGTGCTGTTTTATCAGATAGGCGAGGCGCTTCAGTCGATCGCCGTAAGAAGATCCAAAAAATCCATAAACGATCTTTTGGATAATCATCCCGAATACGCGACCTTGCGCGAAGCGGACGGCACCGAGCGCAGAGTATCTCCCGACGAGGTGAGCGCGGGCAGCATAGTAATAGTGCGTCCAGGGGAGAAGATCCCTCTTGACGGGATAGTCGAATCGGGCAGCGCTTACGTTGATTTGTCCGTGCTTACGGGCGAACACGTTCCCGTAAAAGCCGATACGGGCGACAAGGTTTCCGCCGGAGGCGTTACCCGCGACGGTGTGCTTGTTATCAAAACCACAGCCTCTTACAAGGATTCGACATTGAGCCGCATCCTTGATATGGTGCGCAGCTCCGAGTCAAAAAAATCGAAGTCGGAGCGTTTTATCACGGTATTTTCAAAGTACTACACCCCCATAGTTGTCGGGTTTGCGGTATTTCTCGCTGTGGTAATGCCGTTTTTCACAGGACGCAATTTCAGCAGCTGGATATACAAGGCGGCGGTGTTCCTTGTGGTATCGTGTCCGTGCGCTCTTATAATATCGGTCCCGCTCGGATTTTTCGCGGGGATAGGCTGCGCGTCCAAAAACGGTATTCTTATAAAGGGCAGCACGTATATAGAGCGTTTGGCGAAGCTGAAAACCGTCGCTTTCGATAAAACGGGCACTTTAACGAAGGGCATATTTGAGGTGACCGAAATTTCGGGCGGCGATGAGCTTTTAAGGCTCACCGCGTATGCGGAGCATTTCTCCAACCACCCGATAGCAAAGGCGGTCAAAAACCGTTACGGCAAACCCGTTGACGCTGCGCTGATCTCCGGCTATACCGAAACAGCGGGCAAAGGCATATGCGCCTCCGTTGACGGCAGACGCGTTATCGCCGGAAACGCGAAGCTTATGCGCGACTACGGCGTAAAATTCAAGGAGATACACTCGTCCGGCTCCGTTATCCACACGGCTGCGGAGGGTGCGGACGGTTTTGAGTACCTCGGTCATATAATCATCTCCGACGTGATAAAGGAAAACGCGGCGGATTCGCTTGACAGGCTTTCGGCAAAGGGTATTTCTTCAATGATGCTCACCGGCGACATATCGTCAAGCGCGGACTCCACGGCAAAGGCTCTCGGCATTGACAGCGTGTACTCCGAGCTGCTCCCCGACGACAAGGTGCATATTATAGAGGATAAGCTCAAGGAAAACAGCGGCGTTCTCGCGTTTGTCGGCGACGGCATAAACGACGCGCCGGTGCTTGCAATAGCCGACGTGGGCATAGCCATGGGCGGCGCCGGAAGCGACAGCGCCATCGAAGCCGCGGACGTCGTGATTATGAACGATTCTATCGCCAAGCTGCCGCAGGCTGTGGATATTTCACGCTATACCATGCGGGTAATAAAACAGAATGTTGTATTTATTCTCGCGGCGAAGCTTATAGTCATGGCGCTCAATCTGGCGGGAATATCCTCGATGTGGATGGCGGTGTTCGCCGACGTCGGGGTAGCTGTAATAGCGATACTTTCATGTATGAGAATATTCCGCTCACACATCGCGGGCAAAACGCATAGTATATAACGCATAATATATAATGAAAGCGCGTCCCTCGCGGGCGCGGGTTTCGGGGCCGCCGATATTCAGGCGGTCCCGTTTTTTAACATCCCCCGTTTTTATACTATTCTCGGCGAATATATCCTCAGCCAATACTCCACCTGAAGCAGAAATCCTATAAACTGCGGGCCCGCCATAAGCTGGCCGAAAAACGGCTTGCCGTAGTCAAAGCTGCCCGTCAGTATTCCTTCAAGCTTCCTTTTGTCCGCAAAAGCCGTTATCCTTGCGGACGGGTCGCTGATAACCTCCCCAAGCTTCTTTTTTACCGCAGCCTCATAGTGCGGATCGTGAGTTTTCGGGTACGGACTTTTCCTTCGGAGGCGCACATCCTCAGGCAGTATGCCGACAAGCGCCTCCCGCAGAATGTTTTTTGACACATTGTTCCTGTTCTTCATCTCCCACGGTATGTTCCATACGTACTCCACCAGTGAGCAGTCGCAAAACGGCACCCTGACCTCCAGTCCGCTTGCCATGCTCATTCTGTCCTTGCGGTCGAGAAGGTTTGTCATAAACGATCTTAAATTAAGCCATGATATTTCCCGCCGGCGCTTTTCTTCGGGACTGTCGGAATTAAGCGCCGGCGTAAGAGAGAGAAGCTCTGAATAGCGTCTTTTTGAATACCCCTCAAGGTCGAGCGTTTCGCGCACGGCGTCAAGCAGCACACCGTTTCTTATCCCCATATCGTAGCACCACGGGAAAGCCTGCGTTTCAAACGCGTGTCTGTCGCGAAACCACGGATACCCTCCGAAAATCTCGTCGGAGCATTCCCCCGAAAGCACCACCGTATGATTTTTCTTCACCTCGCGGCAGAAGTACAAAAGCGACGCGTCCACGTCCGCCATCCCCGGCAGATCCTTCGCGCGCACAGCCTCCTCAAGATACCCTATCATACTCTCGTTGTCGCACTCAAGATACGTGTGATTTGTTGAAAACTCCTCCGTCATGCGCCCCACCCAGTAGGGGTCGCTGTCCGGCTGAAACGCCGAGGGCTTAAAATACCTGTCATTATCCTTATAGTCAAAGGAATACGTGGCAAGCGAGGCGGTTTCCCCCGCGCTTACAGCCGTTATGGCGCTTGAGTCAAGTCCTCCCGAAAGGAACGTTGCTATCGGCACATCGGACACAAGCTGACGCTTTACCGCGTCGGTGAACAGATACCTCACCTTCTCCACCGTGTCGGCGTAGCTGTCGGTATGCTCCCTGCTTTCAAGGCGCCAGTATTCGCGCACGCGTATGCCCTTCGGCGACAGCGTCATGCACTCCGCCGGCTTCACCTCGTACACGTCCTTAAACACTCCGCAGCCCATGCTTCTTGCCGGCGATATTGCGAACAGCTCCGCAAGTCCGTCCCTGTCTATTCTTGCCTCAAAGCCGGGATATTCAAGCAGCGCCTTTATCTCCGAGGCGAATATAAACGTATCGCCAAGCTGCGTGTAAAACAGCGGCTTCACTCCGAAACGGTCCCTTGCCAAAAATGCCGCGCATCTCATGGAATCCCATATGCAAAAGGCGTATATGCCGTCTAAATATTCCGCGCACTTATCCCCGAAATGCACGTACATCATCAGCGCCACCTCCGTATCGGAATGTGTCGTGAAGCGGTAGCCGAAGCCTTCAAGCATTTTCCTCAGCTTGCCGGTGTTGTACAGCTCGCCGTTATACGTTATCACAAAATCATAGCCGCAGACTGTGCGTTTCATCGGCTGTCTGCCTCCCTCCGGATCTATTACCGCCAGACGCGCGTGGGAAAATACGGCGTTCTCGCCCACCCATTCCTCGGCGGCGTCGGGGCCTCTGTGACGAAGCGCCGCGCCCATACGCTCCGCCGTTTCAGCCGCCGCAGCGCTCTCCCTTGTGAAATTTTTTCCGAAATTGATAAAACCCGCTATTCCGCACATACCGCAAAACCTCCGTCATTATTATATACTCGGCGCAAATCATTTAAGCAAGCTATCTATCACCTGCCGCTCCGTTATAACCTCCTTTACCGCGCCGTCGCCGTCCACTATAAGCAGCACCGTATACGTGCCGGTGGTGAACTCCGCCGCGCGTTTTCTCATATCCTCGTTCTCCCCCGCCACTCGCACGACCGCGCGTCTGCCGCCAAGGCGTTTTGACCTGTAATTCACCAGCTCTTTTATAAAATCCGTATCGTATTTTTCCTTTTGCGTGAGAATGTTTCCCGCAAGGAATATGACAAGGCATATAAACGAGTAGCTGACGCCGTTTCTGTTTACCGCCATGATAGCGGCTATCGCCATTATCCCTATAAAAAAGCACGTCACCGAACGCATGATAAACATCGTCCGTTTCATGCCTATCCTGCATATAAGCAGCTTTTTTAATATTATCCCGCCGTCAAGCGGCAGCACCGGCAGCATATTCATCGCAAACAGCATAATATTGCACATATAAAACCAGCGCCACCGTTCGGCGTCCGCTCCGAATATTCTTACGGCAGCGACGCCCGAAAGCGCGAGCAGTATATTTGCAAACGGGCCCGCAAGATAGAGTATCACCTCCTCCGCAGTGCCGTATATATACCGGTTTTTCAGCTTCAGATTCAGCCCGAAGGGCAGCAGTGTGACGCGCGATACCTTTAACCCTATCAGCTTAGCCGCCACAAGATGCGCCGCCTCATGCACCGTCATGGACAGATACGCCGCCGCTGCCGTTCCGAGAGTTCTGTTAAACCGGCAAAGCACAAACAGAATCGGCGTCAGCGCGCTTATGTATATGTATTTCGTAACCCGTATTATATCGCACTCGCCTCCCTCAAAAGCCGCGCCGCCTTAATCCCCGCTTTTACAGATATATTCCGTCCCTTGCCGAAAAAGAACACATATGCTTTTTCGCGGCAATAAAAAAACGGCCGCCTCCGACAGCCGGGGACAGCCGCTTTAGATCATGTGAAATCACGCCTGTGAAGGAGCGCCTACGGGACAAACACCTGCGCAAGCTCCGCACTCGATACAATTATCGGAATCGATAACGTACTTTGCATCACCCTCGCTGATAGCGCTTACGGGACATTCGGCAGCGCAAGCTCCGCAGCTGATGCAGTCATCTGAAATAGCGTATGCCATTGAAATACACCTCCTTCATTGTTATTTCTTGAACTCTTCCCGTTCATTAAAGCTATTATACCATACAACTTTAAAAAAATCAAGTGTTTTTTTATTTCCGATGTATAAACGCAAAATTTTTCATATAGTTATAATTATGACGCTCAAGGAAGGTGATCAACGTGAAAAACAAGCAAGGCGTGGCAAACGCCTGCGAAAGACTCGGCATCCCCGCCGACGCGGTAGTGCGTATGCCGCGTATACAGCTTGTCGGAAGCATCAGCCTGTACGCCGAAAATTACGAGCTTATAACAGAATACACCGACAAGCGGATGATCCTCGCCGCAAAGGACGGTTTTGTCGAAATATCCGGCAGCGGTTTGCGCATCGCGGAGGCTTGCGGGCGGAATCTTTCGGTAAAGGGGAATATCGCGTCGGTGATTTTTACGGAAAACTAAAAAAACCGGAGATTTTTTGAAATGTTTTTAAATAAAGTCTTTTATTTTTTGAAAGGATATGTTATAATAGAAATAACAGGTTCCGGCTCGGAGAGGTTTTTAAACATCTGCCTGCACAGAGGCATCAGGCTTTACGATATAAACCGCGCCGGCGGCAGCGTTTTGTGCCGCATAAGCGCGGCGGATTTCTTTATGCTTCGTCCGATCGCGAAAAAGTCCGGCGTCGGGGTACATATACTCAAAAAGCGTTCGCCGGCGCTTTTTATCGGGCGCGCACTCGGCAGATACGTTTTCTGGGCGGGGCTGGCGGTGTCGGCGGCGGTCATTATACTGTCGTCGCGGTTTGTATGGACGGTGGACGTTATCGGGAACGAAAGCGTTGACAAGGCCGAAATACTCGCTGTCCTTGAAAGGCACGGCGTAAAGCCGGGGGTTCGGCTTTCATCTCTGCCGGACGGGAAAAGTCTTAAGGAATCGGTCGTGAGCGAGGTGCCGCGCCTCTCGTGGGCATGGGTGCATATGAAAGGCTCAAAGGTGATCGCCGAGGTGCGCGAGGGCAAGGAAGGCGCGCCTGTCATCGACAGGTCAAAGCCGTGCGACATCGAAGCCGCCAAGGACGGTCTTATAACAAAGATCATCACCCTTTCCGGCGAGGCCGTAACGGAAGCGGGTAATGCCGTCACAGCGGGAGAGACCGTTATCTCCGGCATTGTCGATACGCGGTTTAAATTCGAAACCGAGCCGCGCCGGATGCTGACCCACGCCGACGGCAAGGTCTATGCGCGGACGTACTATGAGGAAAGCGGCGAATACAAGCTTTTTTCCGAATCCCGCCCGCCGACGGGGAATCGCCGTACCGTATGGTCGGCGGAAATATTTTCAAAGACACTGTGTCCCTTTAAAGGCGGCGTTTTTGAAAGCTGCAGCATATCCGAGGAGCGGCGCGAGCTTAGGATATTCGGTTATTATACGGGCATATCGCTCATAAAAACCGTCTATACCGAGGTCGATCCCGTAAAAGAGCCTATACCGGAGGACACCGCCGCGGAGCTTGCGAAAAACGAGCTTGAGAAAAAAATAAGCGCCAAGCTTCTCCCCGGTGCGGTAAAAAAGGATGAAAAGCTAACCTCGCGCAGAATCGATGACGAAACGCTTTTGGTGACTCTCGAAATGGAATTTGAGGAGGAAATCGGCAGGCAGGCTGCCGTAAAGGATCGCGCTCTCGCCTCTGCGGATTAAAAACCCGCCGCGCGGCAATACCAAGCTACAATACCAAGCTACAATACAAAACTACAATATACCTAAGGTGCTGATAAAATTGCTTCAAAGAGAAATTTCACTGCCGGAGAGCTTCGATACAGCGGCTCTTTTCGGCAGCTTCGATGAAAATATAAAAACCCTTGAAAAGGCTATGGGCATAAAAATATCCATAGGCAGCGGCAGCCTGCGTCTTTCGGGCGATGAGGACGGGGTGGAGGACGCGGACAAGGTGCTTGAGATTCTTATACGTCTTGTCGCCGGCGGAGAGCCTATAGACGATCAGAAGCTTCTGTACGCGATCACCATGGTGCAGGAAAACGGCGGCTTTGACATGAGGCTTCTCGGCGATGACTGCGTGGCTATAAACTCGCGCGGCAATCCGATAAAAACAAAAACCGTCGGTCAGAAAAAATACGTTGACGCGATAAGCAAAAACACCATTACCTTCGGCATCGGTCCCGCCGGCACGGGAAAGACGTATCTTGCGGTCGCAAAAGCTGTCGCCTCCTTAAAAAATAAGGAGGTAAACAGGATCATACTCACGCGTCCGGCGGTGGAAGCGGGGGAAAAGCTCGGCTTTCTGCCGGGCGATCTGCAAAACAAGGTCGATCCGTATCTTCGTCCGCTGTATGACGGAATGTACGAGATGCTCGGAGCCGAGGGCTTTTCAAAATATCAGGAAAAGGGCATGATAGAGGTGGCGCCGCTGGCGTATATGAGAGGAAGAACCCTCGACAACGCGTTTATTATCCTTGACGAGGCGCAAAACACCACGCCCGAACAAATGAAAATGTTCCTCACCCGCATAGGCTTCGGCTCGAAAGCTATCGTCACCGGCGACGTGACGCAGATAGATCTGCCGGACGGAAAGAGATCGGGACTTAAAGAGGTGGAGCGTATACTGCGCGGCATTGAGGATATAGCGTTCTGTGTCCTTACGGAAAAGGACGTTGTGCGCCATCCGCTCGTGCAGCGTATCATAACGGCATACGAGAAATACGAAGCGAAAAAGGGAGGTAATCGCGGTGATAGAGCTTCTGATAGAGGACGAACAGCAAGTAAAAGAGCTGACTCCTGAGCTGACCGAGGCGGTCAGGCGCGTGGCGGAGCACGCTCTTGAATACGAGAGCTTCGGCTTTGACGCGGAGATAAGCGTTATTTTCGTTGACAATGAGCGTATACGCGAAATAAACAAGGAGCATCGCGGAACGGACCGCGCCACCGATGTTCTGTCATTTCCGATGCTTGAATTTGACCCCGCCAAGTCCGCGCCCGAAAACGTTCTTGAGCTTAGCGACTGCGATTTGAACGAAAACGGCGCCGTGATCCTCGGCGATATAGTCATCTCCTTAGAGCGCGCCGCGGAGCAGGCGGCGGAATACGGTCACAGCCTTCTGCGCGAGGTGGCGTTTCTGACCGCGCACTCAATGCTGCATCTTCTCGGCTACGATCACGTGGACGATGAGCATCAGGCAAGGATAATGTTTAAAAAGCAGGAGGAGATCCTTCAAGATCTCGGATACACGCGTGACGCGCAGGTGTAACATATGAAAAACACGAGCTTTTTCCGAAGTCTTTTATGCGCTCTCAAGGGCGCCGGCTACGCGTTTTTGCATGAGCGGAATCTGCGGTTTCATTTTGCCGTCGGCAATCTTATATGCTTATTCGCGTACTTTTACGGACTTGACCGTAACGGTTGGGCAATACTGCTGCTGACGATAGCCGTTGTTTTCGCGGCGGAGCTTTTCAACACCTCGGTTGAACACGCGGCGGACGCCGCCTCAAAGGAATGGTCGGAGGACGCCATGCACTCAAAGGACACAGCCGCGGCAGCCGTGCTTGTATGCGCGGCCGGATCAGTTGCAGTCGGTATAGCGCTATTCGGCGACATACGCCGCATATCGGAGACGGTCTTGTATATTTTCAAAACGCCGCCGGCGCTTACCGTATCGCTTATTATATGCGCCGCAGATATATTATTGCTGGTATTCGGAGGTAAGAAGGAATGACAAACGAGGCTCTGCTGCATATGGCTGAAAAAGCCGCCGAAAACGCATACGCGCCGTATTCCGGCTTCGCCGTCGGAGCGGCGATCGAAGCGGCATCGGGGCGGGTATACACAGGCTGCAATATCGAAAACGCCTCCTATCCCGCCGGCATATGCGCCGAGAGGACGGCGCTTTTCAAGGCTGTATCGGAAGGGGAAAGAGAATTTTCCAAAATAGCGGTCACGTCCCCGCCGTGCGGGATATGCCGTCAGGCACTGGCGGAGTTTGGGGATCCGGACGTGATATTCACCCAAGGCGGCGCCGTCGTATCGGAACGGCTTTCGAGGCTTCTGCCGCTGGGATTTTTAAAAACACAGCTTAATTCTGAAAGGAAACGATAAATGAATATGAATAAAAAAAGCATTGCCAAAGACAAAAAATTCAAGTCCGGCTTTGCGGCGATAGTGGGGATGCCGAACGTCGGCAAGTCTACGCTTCTGAATGTTATAGCGGGGCAAAAGATAGCCATCATCTCCGACAAGCCGCAGACCACAAGGAACAGAATCCTTGCAATATACACAGACGATGAGCTTCAGCTCGCCTTTGTTGATACGCCCGGAATACACAAGCCGCATAACCGTCTTGGGCAATTCATGGTAAATGTGGCGAACGAGTCCATGCAGGATATGGACGTTATAATCTTTATGGTTGACGCGCTGAAAAAGATAGACGGCATAGAGCGCGAGATCGCAAAAAGCATCCAAAAGACAGGCATACCGTGCATACTCGTCATAAACAAGGTGGATCTGGTAAAAAAGGAGGATCTGCTGCCGCTTATCGCGGATTACAGCAATCTGCATGAATTTGCAGACATAATACCCATGAGCGCCAAGGAAAACGACGGCGTTGACATACTGCTTTCAACCATAGCCGAATACATTCCCGAAGGCCCGAAGCTTTTCTATGACGATATGGTGACGGATCAGCCGGAAAAGCAGATAGCGGCGGAGATAATACGCGAAAAGCTTTTATGGCTTCTTGACAAGGAGGTACCTCACGGCATCGCCATAGAGATCGAGCGCATGAAAGAAAAGGAAAAAATCACCGAGATCCACGCCGTCATATACTGTGAAAAGGCCTCTCACAAGGGCATCATCATCGGCAAAAACGGCGAAATGCTTAAAAGAATCGGCAGCATGGCAAGGGCGGACATCGAGAAAATGCTTGACAAAAAGGTCTATCTGGAGCTTTGGGTCCGCGTAAAAAGCGACTGGCGCAACAATAATTACCTTATAAGAAATTTCGGCTTTACCTCTGATTAAACGGCGCTCCGCAGATCGGGCGCACGGAGCCGGCTAATTCTTACAGTATAAAAGCTCTCCGTAAGATGAAACATAATAATATACGGACATCGCATTGTTACAGGAGGGCTTCATTATGACGGACAATAATTTCTGGCGGGAATTTTGCAAAACGGGCAAGGTGGAGGATTATCTCATCTACAAAATGAACGGCTTGCGCCATAGCTCGCCGGAAAGAGAGTACTTAAAAAGAGAATGGAAGAACTTGGAACAAAAGGAATCATTATAGGCTCCGCTCCGTATGGGGAGCAGCATAAGCTGCTTACCCTGCTGACAAGCGAATTAGGCGTGATACACGCCTTCAGCTACGGCGCGCTCCGTTCCACACACGGCAAGGGCGCGCGCACACAGCTGCTCAGCTACGGCGATTTTTATCTGCGCCGCAAAAAGGACGCGTACACCATACAGTCGGTCAATATCAAGGAGGGCTTCTATCCCATATACGAAAGCCTTTCGGGGTTGGCTTTGGTTTCCTATATCACGGACGTTACCACAGCCGCCATAGGCTACGAAAACCAGGATATAGAGGCTATGCGTATGTTTTTAAACGCGGTGTACGCTCTTGCTTATATGGATATACCGGAGGCTAAGATCAAGGCGGTATTCGAGCTGCGGCTTATGAGCGAGTGCGGCTATATGCCTGTTATACGCGAGTGCGTCATATGCGGAGGAAAAGACGGTCTTAACGCGTTTTCGCCGATAGACGGCGGCGTTATATGCTCCCGCTGCATAAGGCAGGACGCGCTTCCCTTAACGCCGATAGCGCGCGCCGCCATGGAATATATACTCTGCTGCGCGCCGAAGAGAATATTCTCCTTCGACATTCCCGCGGAGGATATGGAATGTCTTTGCAAAATTTGCGAAAAGTACGTGTCGGTGACGCTTGACAGAGGCTTCAAAAGCCTCAAATACTACAATAAAGTAAAATAAAACCGTCAAAACACACCTGTAAGCTATCTATTCGGATAAAAATCTTCAAGGAGGGATACATATGAATCGCAGGGACAAGCATAACTACTATCTCGATATCGCCCAAACCGTCGCGGAGCGCGGAACGTGTCTTAGGCGCAATTACGGCGCTATCATCGTAAAAAACGACGAAATAATTTCCACCGGCTATGTCGGGGCGCCGAGGGGCAGAAAAAACTGCATCGACCTCGGCACCTGCATACGTCAGCAGATGAAGATCCCGCGCGGCGAACGGTATGAAATGTGCAGAAGCGTCCATGCCGAGGCCAACGCCATTATCTCCGCGTCAAGGCGCGATATGATCGGCTCAACGCTGTATCTTGTGGGGCTGGAGCGTTCAAGCGGGGAGCTTGTCGCAAACAGCTGCTGCTGCTCCATGTGCAAGCGTCAGGTGATAAATGCCGGCATCAAAGAGGTTGTTATCCGCGACACCGCCGAAAATTACCGTGTCATCCCCGTTTCCGATTGGATAGAAAATGACGAATCATTAGAGGGCGTGTTCGGTTATTAAGATAAAAGCCTTCCGTACACAAGGCGGATTTTATGTACATATTGACCAAAAATAAAAAAATTAATATTTTTTCCGTAAAAGGTATTGAAATTTTTTATAAAGTATGATACAATATTATGGTATTTTGAATAATTATTTTTGGAGGTGAATATTGTGCCTAATATCAAATCCGCAAAGAAGCGAGTTCTGGTAATCGAGAAGAAAACTCTTATCAACCAGCGGCACAAAACAGCGCTTAAAACAGCTATTAAAAAGTTTGAAGCCGCCGTTGAAGCAGGCAACGCCGACGAGGCAAAGGTTCTGTTCAACGACGCGGTAAAGAAGCTTGATCAAGGCGTAAGCCAAGGCATCCTTCACAAGAACAACGCTGCAAGAAAGAAGTCGCAGCTTGCTCTTAAGCTCGCTAAGCTTAACGCGTAAGGCATAAGCGGTTAAAGATCAATTTCAAAAACAGCGAAAGAAGGTGTACTCTCATGTACGCCTTTTTTTCTTTAGGCGGAGCAGCCGGCTAATTACCTCGCGCGGCGAGGCTTCTGCCGGAGAATATCGGTATAACAGCGCGCCGAAAAGCATATATATTACAGAGGTGATATATGTGTTCGGTGCAATAGCTGCGGTCATAATGCTTATAGCGCTCATACATCCGGAACAGATGATCGCATCCGTGAAAAACGGCATGGATCTGTGCTGCGAGGTCATAATACCCGGACTGTTCCCGTTTTTTATACTGTCCGGAATACTGATATATTCAGGCTTTCCGAAGCTGCTCGCAAGGCCGGCAAGGCCTTTTATGCGTCCGTTGTTCAACGTTAATGAAAACGGCGCGTCGGCTTTTGTGATAGGACTTATAAGCGGCTGCCCCGCCGGAGCGGTGACCGCCTGCGAGCTGTACTCCGCCGGATATGTGTCGAAATCGGAGGCGGAGCGGCTTTTGGGATTTTGCAGCAATTCGGGGCCGCTGTTTATAATAGGCTCGGTCGGCGCCGCTATGTACTCGTCGGTACGAACGGGCGCCGCGCTTTACGCGGTTCACGCTGCCGCCGGCGTTATCACGGGCATACTTTTAAGCTTTTACGCCCGTGACAGGCACACCGCGCCCGAATACAAGCTTGAACAGCCGAGGCTTCCGTTTGCCGAGGTATACAGCCGCACGGTACGCTCGGCGGCGGAAAATATGATACTCGTATGCGCGTCGGTGATATTTTTCAGCACCGTTACAGAGCTTGTGACGGGACTTCTGCCCATAAGCTCCGGAGCGCTTTTCGGCGCGGCAAAGGGACTGCTTGAATTTACAAACGGTATAAAAATAATTTCCGTCTCCGACGCGTCTTACGCCGAAAAGCTTATACTTACGGCATTTTCCGCAGGCTTTGCAGGCTTGTGTGTGCATATGCAGGTGATAAGCGTAGCGGCGAAAAACGGGCTTGGGGTAAAAGCGTATATTATCGGCAAGGTGCTTCACGGCGTCCTGTCCGCGGCGGGTATGTGGGCGGTGCTGAAGCTTACGCCTATGGCAGCCGAGGTCTCCGGCATCGCGGCGGCTTTTCCGCAGGCGGCGGATCACAGATTAATATCGGCGGGGATCGCTGCCGTCCTTTGCGCCGCAGGCTGTATTGCCGGAAGAAAACTCATATTGAAAAAAGGAGAAAATACATAATGATAGTCAGAGTGGATAAAGGAATACTGCACATACTGGACGGAAATTCGGGTTTCAGCGTGCTGTCGGATAAGGAGCTTGACGTTGAGGACGCCGCAATAGGCTCCTATATCGCCAATCAGATAGATAAAAATTACGATGACCCCGGTCTTAAAACGGGAGAGTTCAAGGAAGCGAGCGGACTTAAGTATCATCTTAAAGAGTACCTCGCCGGAGAGCTGGAATTTCAGAAGCTGTCGGTATATATAGCCGAAAACCTGTACGACTCGATAACCCGTTCGGATAAGATCGACTCGTCGGATCTTCTTGTGTGCGACTGCACCGTGAACGACCGCAGAGTGCTTGCGGTGCTTAAATGCGACAACACAAACGGATTTATACACCGTGTCGTGCAGAATGACGGCACCGTAAAAAACGAGATAATAAACCACTACGCCATCCTCCCCAAGGCGGGGCAGCGTATAGCCGAGTGCGCGTTTGTAAACCTTGACGACTTCACTATAAGATTTGCGGGGAAAAAGCGCAATATCGAGGGCGAGTCGGTTGATCTTATGGCGGATGTGCTTTTGGAGTGCGACTTCGATATTTCCACAAAGGAATCCTTTTCGAAAATGGAGAAGCTGGCGAAAAAAATCTCCGGTGACTACGGCAGGGACGAGATCGAGTCAAGGGTGCGTATCAAGCGGTTCGTTATGGAAAGCGTTGACGCGGGAGATGAGGAGTTCATGCCCGAAAAAATGGCTGAAGCCGTATTTGAGGGCGCGCCTTCGATGAAGGACGAATTTGCCGGCAGGATGCGCGACGCCGGTGTGCCGGAGAGCATAGAAATGACCCCGTTCGTCACAAAAAAGGCAAGCGCGAATATCAAGCTCAAAACCGACATCGGCATAGAAATCTCCTTCCCCGCCGAATATTACAAGGATCCTGACTACCTTGAGATAATCAACAACGATGACGGAACCCTTTCTGTCAGGATCAACAACATCGGCGAGCTTATAGGCTGACACAAAAAAGGCTGCCGCCAAGGGGATTGTTAAAAAAATGACTTTTTAAACAGCCCCTTATCCGGCAGTCTTTCTTAGGCGGCGCCTTTGCCGATACATCGCAATTATGATGCGCCGCCTTTATTTTCCGATTCTCTTTCTTATCCCCGCAGGGACAAATCCCGTCTTAGCGGAGGCTTATCAGTTGCTCTTAAGCTTGTTCTCGTAGTCCTCGATCATTTTCTTGACCATCTGTCCGCCTACCGAGCCCGCCTGCTTTGACGTCAGGTCGCCGTTGTAGCCTTCCTTAAGATTTACGCCTACCTCGTTTGCCGCTTCTGTCTTGAACTTGTTCATGGCCTCCTTAGCTTCGGGGACCTGAATCTTGCTTTTGCTCATTTTTCTCTCTCCTTCAAATAAAAATTGTTTCGGCCGGAATGTAAAACGGTTTACGTCTGTCCGGTCAAAAATAAGTTTGTTGGGGTTTTGTTTTGTGTACTCACTTGTATCGTGATTACACACATATTTTGAGCAGGAGCGAGTTTTTTATACAAAAAAACAGCAGGCAATTATTGCAAAAATCGGTTTTTGACATTATTCACCGATGCGCCTGCGCGTTTTCCTCATCCGTTATATCCCGCAAAAAAAATAAAACCGCGGTAAATGTGCGCCTACGGTTTTATTCTCCTATACATATCAGCGAATCTTGGGTCAACTATTAAATAATAGTATATCACATCTTATATTACAAATCAACTGTTTTTATGTATCTGTTTGATTACATTTGTGTCTTTTTTGTAACTTTGGCGCAGGCTTTGAAATATAGGCGGATAATAACGCCGAAACGCGGAAAACTATTAATAACACAAGCAATACCAATATGCTACGGAAAGGAATTTGTTCTATGAAAAAACGTATACCTATAAAGGAAATCCATGCAAAAGAAGTTCTTGACTCGCGCGGGAATCCCGCCGTGGAGGCGGTTGTGCGCTCCGACTGCGGCGAAGGCATGGCGGGCGTGCCGTCGGGAGCTTCCACCGGCATATGGGAGGCGCACGAGCTTCGTGACGGCGGGGACCGCTATAACGGCAAGGGCGTTTTAAATGCCGTGGGAAATATAAACGGCTTTATCGCGGACAAGCTTAAAGGCTTCGATGTGCTTGACCAGCGCGGCATTGACAGGCTTTTGTGCGAGCTTGACGGCACAAAAAACAAATCGAGCCTCGGCGCGAACGCCATTCTGGGCGTGTCGCTTGCAGCCGCAAAATGCGCGGCGGCATCTCTCGGACTGCCGCTTTACCGCTATATCGGCGGCGCGGACGCTCATGTGATGCCCGTGCCGATGATGAATATTCTAAACGGCGGCGCACATTCCAACAACGCTCTTGATATACAGGAGTTTATGATTATGCCCGCAGGCGCGCTGACCTTTCAGGACGGGCTGCGCAAATCCGCCGAGGTGTTTTACGCTTTGAAGGCGCTTCTTGACAGGGACGGCTACACGACCGCCGTCGGAGATGAGGGCGGCTTCGCTCCCGACTTAAAGCGCGACGAGGAGGCGATAGAATATATCATCCGCGCCGTTGAGTCCGCAGGCTTTCGCATGGGCGAGGATTTTAATATAGCGATCGACGCGGCAAGCTCCGAATGGACGAAAAAGGGCGGCGGCTATTTACAGCCTAAATCGGGACGCTCATTCAGCCGCGAGGAGCTTGTCGAGTACTGGGCGGAGCTGTGCGAAAAATATCCCATACGCTCCATAGAGGACGGCATGGGCGAGGAGGACATTGACGGCTGGCGGCTGCTTACATCAAGGCTCGGACGGAGCGTTCAGCTTGTAGGGGACGATCTTTTTGTCACGAACACACAGCGCCTTAAAGCCGGCATAAAAGAAGAAGCCGCCAACGCTATCCTCATAAAACCGAATCAGATAGGCACCCTCACCGAAGCTCTGGACGCTATTGAAACGGCAAAGCGCGCCGGATACGCTACCGTTATCTCCCACAGAAGCGGCGAAACCTGCGACACATCCATCGCCGATATAGCCGTGGCGACAAACGCCGGTCAGATAAAAACCGGCGCCCCCTCAAGAGGCGAGAGGACGTCAAAATATAACCGTCTGCTGTGGATTGAAGAAGAGGTGTGATTTTTTAACTCGGCGTTTTGCGGGACGAAAAACCGGTACGGAGCAGCTTATGCCGCTTTGTACCGGCTTCGTTTTATCTGACTATTTTTTTCGCTTCGTAATAAAATCTCTTGTCATGCGCCTCGCCCATGGAGAAGGTCTTTCTCGGCATGGCGCCGTCGGCTATGACAGTGCGGAACAAATCGCTTTTGGATATTTCCGGCGCCAAAAAGCCTACGGCGTCCTTTTCCTTCGCAAGCTCGCGCACAACATCGGCTCCGTGGATATAATCGACTCTGCCGCCGCGCGCGGCAATATATTTGTCGATAAATATCTGAAGCGATCCCGCCGGCAGGCTGCTTTTCGGATTTTTTATCCACAGCGCGCCGTCGCCCGCGGCGCATACGTATTCTATTTTCTGCGCGCCGCATACCTTGACGCGGGATATGTCGTAAAACCTTTCAAGCTCCGCAAGCATTTCCTTCGGCTGTACGCCGAACACGACGCGGTGTATGGGTTTAAAGTCAAGCGCGGGAGAATGTATATTCTCAAGCTCCGCAAGCGCGAACCTTGCCGGATGCGTTTTTCTCTCGTCGGGTGTCAGCGACGGTTTGATTTTTTCCCAGCAGGTCTTAGCCGTCGCAAGCGAGTGATTTCCGTCGCCCACAGCCATCAGCAGCACCGGCTTGCCGGGGTGTCCGTACTTTTTATCAAAGTACTCCCTGTCTGCCATTGCTCCAAGCCGCGCCGACAGCCTTTCCGCCCTCTCGCCGCTTATCCTGTAGCCTTCAAGCCGTCCGGAAGCTTCCATAAGCTCAAAGTCGTACAGCTTTTCCATTTTGTCCGTTTCCGCGCCCAGAGGCTCTATAACGGTTTTGCCGTCATCGTCTATAAGCATGATTATGTGCGGAAGCTCAAGGGGCGCGTTTTCGCGGATTTTCACTCTCGGCGGTATTCTTTCAAGTATCGTGCCCTCCGTTGCGCGTATAAGACTTGACGAGCCTTCGGCAAAGTCGTATTCCTCAAGATCCGCCGCGCCTATTATGCCCTCGCGCACTCTTCCGTCGCGCTGTGTGCGGCGCACGTATATCATCGAGTCCGCGACCGTGTCAAACACCCCCTCCGAAAGATATTTCTCCATAGATGCATTGATGCCGGCTATCCTCGCCGCGTCATTATCTCCGAGGTAAGCCTCCGGAAAAATAATGTTGTACGCCGACGGCGATCCGCCCGCAAACGCTTTTACTCTGTCCCAGTAATCCGGCTGCGAGGTGTACTGATCACAGGCAATCACGCTCCATTTTGACGGATCTATATCCTTTTTGGGTATCAGAATATCCGCTTTATTAAAAACTGTCATATCTATCCTCCGCTTGTTTTAAAAAATCATATATCCGCTGTAATATCCGCCGCGGAAGCGTTTACCTCGTCAAGAAGCTCCTTTGTCGAAAGTATCAGCGTACAGCCGCATATACCGGCGCTGACGGCTGTCTTTTCATGCGACAGGCAGCTCTCGTCAAAATATGTGGGATAGCGCTTTTTCATGCCCAGGGGCGATACGCCGCCGCGTATATAGCCGGTAAGCCCCAAAAGCTCCTTTACGTGTATCAGCTCTACCCTCTTGTTCCCCGATGCTTTCGCCGCCTTTTTCAGATCGGCCTCGCGGCATACGGGTATGCACAGCACTATAACGCCGGTCTTGTCGCCCCGCGCCACAAGCGTCTTGAACGAAATCTCCGCCGGTATGCCCGTAAGCTCGGCTACCCTTCTGCCGAAATTTCCGTCCAACGGCACCTCCGCGTCATACTCCGCCGCCTCATATTTTATCCCCGCCTTGTCAAGCATACGCATGGCGTTTGTGACAACGGCTTTTTTCTTCGCCATCAGACCACCTGCTTCCCCGAAAGCGTCCTGATAACCGCCTCATAAAGCTTATCCGGCGCTTTTTTAAAGCTGCTGTAAAGCTCCACCGCCTGTTCGCGCGTGCCGGCAAACACCTCAAGGCGCATAAGCTCCGTGCCGTCTTTGTCAAGCAGAATACATTCCACCGCAAAGTCATCGCCCTTGTTCGCGGGAACAATACCGCCCTTGACGCGGTTTTTGGCGTTTTCCCTTTCAAGCACCGGCTTTATGGCAAGATCTATAGGATCGCTTATATAATTGGGTATATGATCGTCGAAAAATTCGCTTGCGTGCTTGCCCTTGTCAAGAAGGCGGTACATAGTCCTGCCGTCGGCGTCAAGATATTTCTTCACATGATTCGTCCTGACAAGATTGTCCAGAGCTATAATGTATTCGCCGTAATTGATGTTGCACCCCTCGTACACTATATTCATCATAGCCTCGTGAGAAAGCGGGACACGCGCTTTATCCAGCGCATGGAGCTGTATCAGCTGTATCAGGACGGAATCGTCTATCTCTCTTTGATATAGCATAATAATCCTCCGTTCATTTAAGTTGTATAATATCGGTAAGCGCGGCGGCTCCTTTGCGTATTATAACCGTGACCGATCCTTTCCCCTCGGTCAAGCCGCAGTCGGCGCTTATCTCGTTTTTTCCGGGAGCTATGCTGACCTGCTTGAGCCTTACCGCGCACAGAGCGCCGTTTTCGTCATACTCCGTTATCTGAACGGCTGCGCCGTATGCTTCTCCGCCGGAATTTTCAGCCGTGAAACGGAGCTTTCCGTCCGAAACATCCGCATCCGAAATACTTATCGCCGCGTTTACATCAAACGAGCATTTGCGCGCATCATACGGATATGAAAGCGTGAGTCCGTTTTCCGAGGCTGTCAAAAACTTGCCCGGAGCCGTCAGGCTTTCAAAAGACACTCCGTCCGAACCGTCAAGCGCCTTTACCGTACAAAATGTCATAGCCTTCGCCTGCTTGCCGTCATCGTCCTGAGCGAGAACCGCCGTATTGTCCGCCGACTTTATATAAAGTCCCGCCTTATTCACCGCCTGTATCGACACATAATTCCCGTTTTCCGGCTCGAATTTGCCCTTTACTATCTCCCACTCGGTGTTATGGCCGTCAGCCTTGTCAAGCACGTCTACATTCCGCATTATCGGATAAGATTCGTCGCCATACGGATTTGTAAACGCCTCGTGTCCGACATATCCGCCGTCACGGGTGCGTATCACGCTTGCGTAGCCGCCAAGCCCTGTCGAAAGCTCCTCCATGGGAACGACCGATCCGTTTTCGTCAAGCTCTATCTCGTGTACGCATACCGAGCGTCTGTAGCCGCTGCCTCCGGGCAAAGCGCCGCTGTGATCCACAAGGTACGTCTTTCCCGCAAAATCTATCACCGACGGATGATGCGTGTTTGAGGTTGCGGACGGTTCAAAAATAATCTGCCCAAACTCCCACGGCCCGTACATTGAATCCGACACCGCGTAGCCGAGTCTCTCGCGCCAGCCGAACGCGGCGAACAGATAGTATTTTCCGGTATAGCCGCCGTTTCCGTCCGCTTGGCGGTATATCCACGGAGCCTCTGTATATCCGATGCCTTCGGGCAGGTTTTCAAACGTCTGCTCCTTTATATCGCCGTTCATAGTCACTGCGCCGTCGCCGTCCGTGTCGGCTACCGATACCATATCCTCGTTCAGCTCGCACACATACAGCTTGCCGTTGCCCCACGCGAGATAGCGGCGTTCCTCTCCGTTTTCATCCGTTTCGACCCATACCGTGGGGTCTATATCGTTCCAGTCGCTGGTCTGCGGCTCGGTCAGAGTACCCTTTATAAGCGGCGCGCCTATATCCTTAAACGGCCCTTCGGGTCTGTCCGACACGGCAACGCCTATCGACTGCTTCCCGCCGGAAGTCTTGTCCCATGTGCAGAAGTAAAGGTAATATTTTCCGTTATGCTTTACCGCCTGACTTGCCCACGCGGAAACGCCGTCGTTCGCCCAGGTCACGGAATCCGCCTTCATCGCAACGCCCTCGTACTTCCAGCTCTCCATATCCTCCGAGCTGTAGCAAAGCCATTCGGGCATTTCATATCCGTTTCCGGCGGACACGTCATGGCCGGCGTACAGATACACCTTGCCGCCGTCGGCAAGCGCAGCGGGATCGCCCGCATACGTAAGCTTCCCCTCGCCGTCAAAGCCGAGAACCGGATTCCCGCCCGTGCTTTTGGCAATCGACACAGGCGTCGTATCAAATTTCGGGATATTCAGCGTACTTTGCGAAACGGCGTTATTCTTCTTTGCAAGCTGCGCCGTGCCGTTTTGATCGGTACCGGTCATAACGATAGCGCTTTCTCTTTTATCCTTGTCATATCCCGTCAGCACGAAAAGCTTCATTGTATCGCCGCAGCGGTAAAATTCGTTTTCCTCCTCATTTCCGTCCGCCGAGAAATTCAGCGTTACGGTGTGATCGCCGTCAAACGACCATGTGCCGAGATTATCGGCTATAGTTCCGTCGGAGGAGAGTATTATCTCGGACGATCTTACAGGGAGATCGACGTTTCTTTCGGCGCCGCCCTTGCTTACATCGGTGCCGCCCGTTCCAACATCGGTTACTCCGTCGGCAAATATCGTATGTCCGACGCTTGAAAGCTCCCACGTTCCCCACAAAAGCTTTTCGGGGATTTTCTGTTCCTTTTCGCCCGCGTATACAAGCGGCGATACTACGGGCCAGCCGTCCTCCGTCCAGAGCATTTTCCTCACCTGAAGATACGCCACAGCGTCAGCGACCTTGCGGCAATGCTCCACAAGATACCAGTCGTCTCCGTCGCGGATGACCGAGCAGTGGCCGTTGCCGAGGTAGGTTATGCCGTCGCCCAGCTGATATGAGCCGAGCATTTTATAGCCCCACAGCTCCGATCTGTCGGTCTGCTCCGCATACGCTGTGCCTACCTGCCTTCCCGCCTGATCGAGAAATCTCCTGTGCGGATCCTCTCCCGAAAGAACCTCGTCCATCGTCATATCGGTTCTTGCTATACGTATGTTGTAGTTTGTGCCGAGCCAGCCGTAGGATGTCACAAGATACCTGTAACCCGTGTCGGAGTTGTAAAACATCCACGGCCCTTCGGGGCCCTGCACTCCCGACGGGGTGGCAAAAAGACGCGCGCCGGAATTGGTCAGCACCTTTTCCGCGTCCACGGCTTGTATCGAGCTGTCCTTCCCGTCGCCGGACGCCGTACCGTCAATGCCCTCTATGGTTCCGTTATCGTTTAATCTCGTGGCGTAGACGC
The DNA here is from genome assembly GCA_964503455.1 of uncultured Lachnospiraceae bacterium. Classification (GTDB taxonomy): domain Bacteria; phylum Bacillota; class Clostridia; order UBA1381; family UBA1381; genus CAZCZR01. The sequence goes on from CAZCZR010000007.1 coordinate 21,690, forward strand.
CTTTCCAGAAAGAACCCCATATAAAATATTTCTTCCCGTCAGTATCGGTGTATATGTTTGCGTCAATGGCGTTGGTGTTGAAATCCTTCGTTTCCTTTGACGCTATGACAACGCCGCAGTCAAGATATTCCCCGTCCCATATGCCGGGCGATTTGCATTTTAAAAGTCCTATTACCGAGTTCCTTCCGCCCAGTCCGCATGAAACGGACACGTATACCCAATAAGGATATTCGGAGTCGGGAACGTACAAAACATCCGGTGCCCAGTAGGTTTCGTTCACGGTGGTGTCGGTATAGTTTTGCTCTATAAATTTTCTCGTGCTTTCGGGGACAGTCACTGTCTTTGTATAATCGTGCTTCACCCAGTTTATAAGGTCAGCCGACTCAAAGACCAGATTGTGCGACGAGTACACAAAATAATTGCCCGATACGGGATCCTTGAATACCGTGGGGTCATGCACTCCCTCTGTCGTTTCGGCGCTGTCCTCCGGCGACGCGTCGGGGAACACCGTTTCCGCCGCCGGCAGATAACCCGCCTCAAAGCGCTTCCCCTCCGTCTTGTCCTCAACGTAAACGCTGTAGTCCGCGTTTTGGGAAGCCTCATAGGTGAACACCCTTGTTTCCATAATGTCCAGCGCGGCGTCCTCGGTATACGAGTCCGCGCCGCCGCTTACGCCGAAGCTGACAGTCCTCGCCGAGGGGCAGTAGTTCGTGACAGTTGTCTGTACCGTCACGCTCTCGCCCGGACGTATCTGAAATACCTTTTCGCCGTCCTTGTAAAACTGCGTGTCTATATCCAGACGGTTCATATCCGAGAGCATTTTCTCCGTTTCTCTCTTTACCGCCGTTTCGGAAAGAGCCGCGATCTCATCCTCGGACAAGGCTTTCGAATATATTTTGAAATCATCTATCCTTCCGGCAAAGCCCTCGCCGCTGCCCCAGTTGCCGTGCCCTATCCACGACGACGCGTCCGCCGTAAACAGCGCCGCCGTATCGACCTCGGCGTCATCCGACGCGGCAAGCGCGCCGTTTATATACAGCTTAGAGCCTGACGGCTCGTATACCGCCGTCACATAGCACCAGTCGGTATATGTGCCGTTTGCCGATATTGAGCTTAGACGCGTGCCGCTGTTGTTGTACCTCTCGGAGGTCAGCGCGGAGGACGAGGCGAGCATACCGACGTATTTCTCGCTGAGATACTCCTGCGCCCCCGTTACGGGCGTGGTCATATACGCCCAGCCGGATTCCGGCTTCAGCCAGAAGCTGAACGCGGCGCTGTCAGCTCCGGCAAGCAGACCCTTTGCAAGCTCAAGATAGCTTCCGGCGGCGTTTTTCTCGATATAAAGCGCCTTACCCGCCTCCTCCGAATAGCTTTCGGCATAGGAAACATTGCCGTATTCAACGACCGTTCCTCCCAAAGCAGCCTCAAAGCTGCCCGTACCCGTGCCCGGCTCATCAAAGGTTATGTTTGCGACAAGTCCCTCCGCCAAAGGCACCTCGGCGGATGCCGGCATCATCGGCGCGGCGCCCGCAAGCATTACCGCCGCCGCAAACGCGGCAATGGCTTTTCTTTGATATTTACCCATTGTACACTCCTCCTGATTTTTCAGCTCTATCCGTTCAAAAAAACAACAGCGCATCACCGCCGCCCGTATCGCGGCGGCTTGAAACATACATATATTATACAACTATTATACAACCCCGCACCTGTATTTGTCAAGTGCCGCGAAACAAAACAAATCGGCTCAATCGCGAAAAAGCGGTTGCAATTTGATCCGTATCGGTGTATAATGGATTCAGAGCATATAAAGCTCCGCCGGCCGCTGCGGCTGCGCGGATTGTACGAAATAAAGCAAGGGGTGAAAAAAATGATCTTATCTGTCGATATAGGCAACACAAGCATAGTCCTCGCCTGCGTTGATGACTACGGAATAATCGCGCGCGGCAGAGAGCCCTCGCGGGATATGAGTCCGGAGGAGCTTTGCGCTGTGGCGGATAAATTTCTTGCGGACAACGGATTTTCGCCGAAGGACGCGGAGTGCGTCGTAACCTCATCTGTAGTGCCGTCGCTTGAATCGGCGGCTGAAAAGGCGTTTCGCCGGCGCGGTCTGCTGCGGCTTGCGCCTGACGCCGATCACGGCATAGAGCTTTCGGTGGACAGGCCCGATGAGGTGGGGCAGGACCTGATCGCGGGCGCGCTCGGCGCTTTAAGCATGGTAAAGCCGCCGGTAATCATTGCGGATATGGGTACCGCCACCACCATAACCGCCGTGGATGAAAAGCGGCGCTATCTGGGCGGGGTGATCCTTGCCGGAGCGCGTATGTCGGCTGACGCCCTGCACGAAAAAACCGCAAGGCTTCCCTCGGTGTCGGACTTCGGCTCTCCCCGGACGGTGTTTGGAAAAACCACCGCCGCAAGAATATCCGCCGGAATCATATACTCAAACGCCGCCATAATAGACGGAATATGCGCAAGAATGGAGGAGGAGCTTGGAAAAAGCTGCGCGGTCATAGCTACCGGCGGCCTTTCAAAGCAGGTGACGCCCTATTGCAAAAGAGAAATCATATACGATCCCGACCTTATAACAAAAGGCTTATGGGCATTTTATAAACGAAACAGGAGGAGCTTGAAGTGAATAAAACCGATTTTAAAGTACCCGCGCCCTTGTTCCGCGACCCGATCTATGACGCGCCGACGGATCCGGTGATAGTGTGGAACAACAGGGAAAGCCTCTGGTGGATGCTTTACACGCAGCGCCGCAGCGGAAGAAACAGCGTCGGCGTGGCTCATGTCCACGGCACCGATATAGGCATAGCCTCGTCCTCCGACGGCATACGCTGGCTTTACAGAGGCACCGTCCCGAATATAGAGTTCGAGCATGGCCGCAACACCTTCTGGGCGCCGGAGGTCATATACGCCGAGGGGAAGTACCACATCTACGTCACCTACATCACCGGCGTGCCGTCCGACTGGAACCGGCAGCGCTTTATCGTCCACTACACCGCCGATGATTTGTGGGAGTGGAAATTCGACAAGGTGCTGAAGCTTTCGTCGGACAAGGTGATAGACGCCTGTGTGCATAAAACAGACTCCGGCACATACAAAATGTGGTACAAGGACGAAAAGCACGGCTCCCATACATGGAGCGCCGTAAGTCATGACTTATACAACTGGACCGTCTGCGGGGAGGAAATATCGCAAAACGCCCACGAGGGTCCGAACGTGTTTGAATTTGGCGGCGAAAGGTGGATGATAACCGACGAATGGAACGGTCAGGGCGTGTACAAAAGCGCGGACTTCACGCATTGGGAGCGCACGGGCCATATACTCCGCGAGGGCGGCATACGCCGCTGGGACGGCACCATGGGCAATCATGCCGATGTGGTTGTATGCGGCGATAGGGCGTATATATTCTATTTCACCCACCCGTTTTTCTCAAACGGGGACAGGCACGATGACGGCTTTGTCATAGGCGAGCAGGAAAGCCGCGCCTGTATTCAGGCGGCGGAGCTTACGACCGACGGCAGGACGCTTTTTTGCGACAGGAACAGGGATTTTACCCTTGAGCTTACGCGCGAAGCGGAGCTTTGCTGAAAGATAAAGGACATATCTATGAAATTTTTACATTTATCCGATCTCCATATAGGAAAGCGCGTCAACGGCTTTTCCATGATGGAGGATCAGAAATACATACTTGACAGTATTATAAGCATCGCCGAGGAGGAAGCTCCCGACGCCGCCGTCATAGCGGGGGACGTGTATGACAAGGCTGTCCCCTCCGCGGAGGCGGTGGAGCTGTTTGACGATTTTCTTGTAAGGCTTGCGCGCCTCGGCATCAAGGTCATGGTCATAAGCGGGAACCACGATTCTCCGGAAAGGATAGCCTTCGGGGGACGGCTTATGAGCGTGAGCGGCGTGTATATGTCGCCGGTATACAGCGGCGATACGTTCCGCGTGAGGCTTGAGGATGAGTTCGGAGCCGTGAGCTTTTATCTGCTGCCGTTTATAAAGCCTGTCCATGTAAGGACGGCTCTTGAGGACGATTCCGTCCTGACTTATACCGACGCGGCGGAAGCGGCGATTCGGCGCATGAATATCGACCCCGCCGAGAGGAATGTGCTTGCGGCGCATCAGCTTGTGACGGGGGCGGCAAGGTGCGATTCGGAGGATATTTCCGTCGGCGGGTGCGACGATATGGCTGCCGAAGTGTTTAAATGCTTCGATTACACCGCCTTGGGGCATATACACGGCGCGCAAAGCATCGGCGCGAGCATACGCTACTGCGGCACTCCGCTTAAATACTCGTTTTCGGAGTGTTCTCACGAAAAATCCGTCACGGCGGTGACAATGGCGGAAAAGGGAAACGTCAGCGTAAAGACAATCCCGCTTGTCCCTCTGCGCGATATGCGCGAAATAAAAGGCTTGTTTTCGGATATTTCCTGCGGCGAGAGGTGCGAGGATTATATGCACGTAACTCTTACCGATGAGGATATGATACCCGACGCGGCGGCGCGGCTTAAGGCGGTGTATCCCAATCTTATGCGCATCGACTACGACAATGCCCGCACAAGAGGCTCCTCTGTCCTGCGCGAGGCTGATATTTCAGCGGCAAAGACCCCCTCGGAGCTTTTCGGCGAGCTTTATTTCAGTCAAAACAACAGCCGCCTTTCACAGGTACAGCAGGAATTTTTAAACGGACTTATAGAAGATATATGGGAGGGAGAGGCTTGAGACCGGAAAAACTTACAATAAGCGCCTTCGGCCCCTATGCCGGAAAGACCGTTCTGGACCTTTCGCGCCTCGGCAAAAGCGGACTGTATCTTATCACCGGCGACACGGGCGCGGGAAAGACCACTATCTTCGACGCGATAGCGTATGCGCTTTACGGAGAGCCGAGCGGCAATAACAGGCGCTCCTCGATGCTTCGCAGCAAATACGCCGAAGCCGACACGCCTACCTTTGTGGAGCTGGATTTTGAATATGCGGGCAGGAAATATCATATCAGGCGCAGCCCCGAATATGAGCGTCCCTCAAAAAGAGGCTCCAAAACGGTAACGCAAAAGGCCGAAGCGGAGCTTATCCTTCCGAGCGGCAAGGTCATAACAAAGCAGTCCGAGGTCACCTCGGCGGTACGCGGGATCATAGGCGTGAACAAGGAGCAGTTCACGCAGATCGCCATGCTTGCGCAGGGCGAATTTTTAAAGCTGCTGCTGGCTCCCGTGGACGACAGGATAAAAATCTTCCGCGATATATTCAAGACCGCCAATTATCAGAAGCTGCAGGAGCGTATTAAAGAGGAATTTCTCGCTCTTTGCCGCCGGCGCGAGGAAAACGGCGGCGCGCTAAACCAATGCATAAGCTCTATCGAAACCAAGGACGGAGATCCCGTCCCGCCGGAGATTATGCCCGACAAGGCGGCAGCGCTTTTGGAGCGGCTTATCGCGGACGACTCATCGCGTTGGAAAGAGCTTTCCGCCAAAGCTCAAGCTCTTGACAGTGACATCTCCGCGCTTTCCCGAAAGCTTGGGGAAGCCGAAAAAACCGCGTCCTTGAAAAAATCGCTTGCCGAAAACGAGGCGCAGCGCTCCATGCTTTCGCAAAAGGAATCGGAGCTTGCCCTTTGCCTCAAAGCCGAGCAGGCGAAGGAATCCGAGCGCGCGGAGCTTGAACAGGCCGTATCGGCGCAAAGAAACGCGCTTAAGGATTATGACAGGCTTGAAGCTCTCAAGGCGCGGCTTTCGGAGACCGAAAGGAAAAAAGAGAAAAACGCCCATGCTCTTTCCGAGTGCGAAAAGCGTTCGGAAAAGCTCCGTCTTGAGGTCGAGTCCGATGAAAAGGAGAGAGAGCTTCTCGGCAAAGCCGAGGCCTTGAAGGAGCGTTGCCTAAACGATAAAAACAGGCTTGCGGAAACAAAAATCCGCGCAGATGAGCTTGCGGACAAAATCTCGGAGTATGAAAAAAAGAAGCGCAGGCTCTTGTCCGCGCAGGAAAAATATACAGACGCCTACAACGTGTCCGCCGAAAGGCGCGCCATATACGACGGTATGTACAAGGCATATCTGGACGCCCAGGCGGGTGTGCTTGCGAAGGAGCTTTCGGACGGGGCGCCGTGTCCCGTATGCGGCTCCCTCACGCATCCGAATCCCGCGTCTTGCGCGGAGTACGCCCCCTCGGACGAGGAGCTTGAATCGGCTAAAAAAGCAAGCGATAAGGCGGCTGCGGCTGCTGCGGACGCAGCTAGCGCGGCTGCGGCTGAAAAATCGGGAGCGGACGCTGCCGGCGCGGAGGCTGAAAGGCTTTTGGAAAAGCTCTTGGGCAGCGCGGAGGACAGCGAAAAAAGGCTTGCCGCGTTCAGAGCGGAAACGGAGGAAAAGCTGCGCGCAGCCGATGCAAGGCTTTTCGCGGCGGAAAAGGATCTTGAAAAGCTTGCGCAGCTTGAAAGGCTCCTCCCCGAAAAGAAAAAATCGCTTGATATACTAAAAGCCGACGCTGCGGAATGTATCAAGACGGACGCCGTTTTAAAAACCGACCTGAAAAATATTTCGGAGCTGCTTGATGAGCTTGCGGACTCGCTTGAATATTCCTCGAAGGCCGAGGCTTCCGCCCGTCTTGGAAGCATGGAGCAGCGGCTTCGCGCCATGAAAGACGCTCTTGAAAAGGCAAAAAATGCCTATAACGGCTGCGTATCGGAGCTTGAAGGTCTGAAAAAAGCCGCCGAAGCGCTTAAAAAGCAGCTTGAAGGGGCGGCGGAAACGGACGCGGCGGCTCTCGAACACAGGCTCGATGAGCTTAACGCCCGAAAATCAGCCGTTTATGACGAGGTAAACGCCGTGAATCTGCGGCTTGCGCAAAACCGGCGTGTTCTCAAAAGGCTTCAAGCCGAGCTTGATACCGCGTCGGAGCTTGACGAAAAATACCGCTGGCTCAGACCTCTTTGCGAAACCGCCAACGGAACCATGAGCGGCAAGGAAAAAATCATGCTTGAAACCTATGTTCAGGCGGCGTATTTTGACCGCGTAATAGCCGGCGCGAACAAGCGGCTTTCCGTTATGACGGACGGTCAGTATGAGCTAAGGCGGCGGCGCGAGGCGGAAAATCTTGTCAGCAGAAGCGGTCTGGAGCTTGAGGTCATCGACTACTACAACGGTACGCAGCGAAGCGTGAAAACGCTTTCGGGCGGGGAATCCTTCAAAGCGTCGCTTGCGCTGGCGCTCGGTCTGTCCGATGAGATACAAAGCTTTTCGGGAGGCATACAGCTCGACACGATGTTCGTTGACGAGGGGTTCGGATCTCTTGACGATGAGTCGCTGCGTCAGGCGGTGACGGTCCTCGGCTCTATGGGAGGATCAAATATGCTCGTGGGGATCATCTCCCACGTTCCCGCCCTGAAGGACAGAATCGACAGGCAAATCGTGGTTTCAAAGGACAAATCCGGCGGAAGCACGGCAAAAATCATTGTATAACGCGCACGATTAAAGAGGCTGTCCGCGCGGCAGCCTCTTTTATTGTTTTTTATTATTATTTTATTGTTATTTTTTAAATATTTCCAAGGTCCTTGCCAGTATGCCGTTCATATGCGAAATGGCGATTCCGTAGTTTGTAATGGGAACATTCTGATCAACCGCGGAATTTATTCTGTACATCATTTCCCTGTCGTTGAGCATACAGCCGCCGCAGTGGATGATAAGCCTGTAGGCGGAAACGTCGTCGGGGAACTCGGTGCCGCTTGTAAAATCAAAGCGTATATCGTCAAGTCCCGTATGGCGGCGTATAAGCCTCGGAAGCTTTACCGTGCCAATGTCCGCGCACTGCCTGTGATGCGTACAGCCCTCGCATATAAGCACGCGGTCGCCCGACGAAAGCCTGTCAAGCACCTTTGCCCCCTCGCAAGCCGTGTCAAGCTGCCCCTTATGACGCACCATGAGTATGGAAAACGACGTAAGCGGAATATCCTCCGGAACTGTGCGCGCAACCTCGGCAAACGCCTGCGAATCCGTTATCACAAGCGCCGGCTTTACGGCAAGGGAGCTTATCGCCCCCAAAAGCTCCGGCGGCTGACATACCAATGCGGTCGCGCGGGTGTCTAAAATATCGCGTAAGGTCTGCTGCTGGGGAAGGATCAGCCTTCCCTTCGGGGCGGATTCGTCTATCGGGACCACGAGTATCACGAAATCGCCCGGCTTTATCAGGTCGGAAACGATCGGCGGCTTATCGCTGCCGGACGGGACGATATGAGCGATGGTTTCCTTCAGCTCATGTATTCCCTCGCCGGTTTTCGCCGATACGCGCACGGTATGCTTTACCCAATCGGGTATGCGGACGTTACCGCTTATATCGCTTTTATTTACGGCAATAACGTAGGGGATATTTTTTTCGTGTATTCTTTTCACCAACGCCATATCCTCGGCGCAAAAGCCGTCCTCCCCGTTCACCACAAGCACGGCTATATCGCTCTTGTTAAGCGCGCGATAGCTCTTTTTTACGCGCATATCGCCAAGCTCGCCGCTGTCGTCTATTCCGGGGGTGTCTATAATGACCACGGGGCCTATAGGCAAAAGCTCCATGGCTTTTTGCACAGGGTCGGTCGTGGTGCCGGCAATTTGCGAAACTATGGAAAGATCCTGGCTCGTGATTGCGTTTATAATACTCGATTTGCCCGCATTGCGTCTGCCGAAGATACCTATATGTATCCTGTCCGAGGACGGCGTACTGTTCAATGACATTGTTTTCAGCTCCTTTATCGTTAAAAAAACGGAGCAAGCCGTATAAAGCCTGCTCCTTTGCTGGAGGAAAGGATGGGATTTGAACCCACGGACGTGTTACCGTCACAGCATTTCCAATGCTGCGCCTTAAGCCGCTCGGCCACCTCTCCATGACACTATAATATTGTACCACATAATTGCCCGTATGTCAAGATATTTTTTCGTTTTTTATATTACCGGCGCTTTTCACACTTTCGGCGCGGCGGCATAGTATAACATAAGAGCTTATGGATTTGAAAGGATGTAATCGTTATGGATAATTCGCTTTTTGCCCTTATGCTGTCGGTGCTTGCCGGAGCCGCGACCTGCGTCGGAAGCGCGGCGGCGCTGTTCGCAAGGAGGCAGAACACAAAATTCCTGGCGGCGTCGCTGGGATTTTCGGCAGGAGTAATGCTGTACGTTTCTATGGTGGAGATATTTTCAAAAGCAAAAATATACCTGTGCGCGGCTGTCGGGGATATAGCCGGCTACTGGATCACCGTGGCGGGATTTTTCGCGGGTACGGCTTTGATATTTCTGATAGATTATTTTCTTCCTTCGGCGGACGGAGATATAGGCTGCGGCTCAAAAAGCCGCAGCGCCTCGCTTAAAAGGATAGGCGTGATGACCGCGCTTGCTATGGCTATACATAACTTTCCGGAGGGGCTTGCCACATTTACGTCCGCGCTGAAGGATCCCCACCTCGGCGTCGCGATCGCCGTCGCCATTGCCATACACAACATCCCCGAAGGCATAGCAACCTCCGCGCCGATCTATTTCTCCACCGGCAGCCGCAAAAAGGCCTTCGGCGTATCGGTGCTGTCGGGACTTACCGAGCCTGTCGGGGCATTACTCGGATATCTGATATTAAGACCGTTTTTCACCGACGCCGTATTCGGGGCGCTGTTTTCGACGGTTGCCGGCATAATGGTGTTCATCGCGCTTGAGGAGCTGCTGCCCATGGCAAAGGAGGTGGAAAAAAGCAAAACCGCCATTATCGGTGCCGTAAGCGGCATGGCGGTCATGGCGGTAAGCTTAGTTTTGTTTGCGTGATACGGTTATGCCGCGGGCGATCTCGAAAAATTCCTCCGCGGACATTATTCCGTTCACCGCCGAAAGCAGCATATTCGCCGAAAGCTTCGCCGGAAGTCCCAGCCTTTTTAAAAGCTCGCGGCGCATAAGGGATGAGTTCCCGCCGCCGCTGAAGCCGAGGGCGTAAAGATCGGCTTTTGTAACGGCTTTCCTCTGCGCTGCGCCGTCGGCGCTCCCGTCAAGCTCGCAGCCGGCGCGTATAAGCGCTTTGAGTATAATATCCTCGCTTATGCCCTCAACGCCCAAAAGTCCCTCCTTGCCGGCAACTCTTTTTCGGCGTTCCTTGCCGGGTATATCGGGGATATAGGCGTGCTTTACATTGTCGGGATTAAGCGACTGCTTGATATAGCTTCTTATACGGAATCCCGCCGTATCGGAGTCGGTAAGGATGACTATGCCGGTCTTTTCGGAAAGCGTTTTTATCGACTCCATCATGCCCTTATCCGAAAACACGCGAAAGCCGTGCGTGGGAAGGATCACCCCGTCAATGAAGCCGGAGAGCTTTATTTTATCATACGTTCCTTCCACTATCACGGCTTCTTTTATTCTGTACATACCGGACATCTCCGCGTCTATTCGTTTTGCAGCTGCTTAAGCGCCGCCGCTATCTCATCGTATTTCGCCAAAGCCTCATCGCTCACATTCATTCGCGCGGGCTCGGCGTTTGAAAGGCTTTCATCGGGGATATTCACCGCCGCGTTTTCCTTATACTCCTTCGGCAGATACTTTTTCGCCGCCGAGTTTGCCGTGATACGCATAAGCTCCCCGCTTACGGACGCCGCGTTTTTAGCGTCAAGCACATAATTTATAAACTCGTAAGCTCCGTCGGGATTTTGCGCCTTTTCCGGCACGAGCCAGCCCTCGGTCTTTAACACAAGTCCCTCTTCGGGATAAACCGCCGTAAGCTCCGGATTCGCCTCTAAAGCCTCCGCCGCCAGGGACGCCGGCATATACGCCGCAGCCGCCCCGCCGTTTACCAAAAGCTCCGTGTCGGAGGAGATCCCCGCGATATTGTCTTTAAGCTCCAAAAGCTTTGCCTTTGCTTCTTCCAATGCAGCGTCGTCCGTTTCGTTTGCGGACCTGCCGATCGCCTTAAGCGCCAGCACGCTCATGCTCTCCGCGTCGTCGTAAAGCATGACCTTCCCCGCAAGCGACGGATCCCACAAATCGCCGCAGCTCTTTATCTCCATGCCCGCCTTTGATTTGTCATAAACTATGACCGACGTTTCCAACGTATACGGCGCCATATACTTTGACTCGGAATCAAAATACGCGCCGAGATATGCTTCGCTTATATTCTTGAAATTCGGTATCTTTGACTTGTCAAGCTCCCTTAAAAGCCCACCTTGGACGGCTTTGGGGACGGTATATCCCTCGCCTATCACAAGGTCGTAGTCGCCGTACCTTTCAAGCTGCGAAAGCATATCATCATCGGAGACGTAGCTGTTGAATTTAAGCTTGCATCCCGTTTCCTCCTGAAACCTAATGACCGTATCATCGGGAATATATTCCTTTTGGGCAAGCACTCTTATGGAGGTTTCCTCCTTGGGAGCTTCCTTCCTTGCGCACGCGCCCGACAGCGAAACGGCAAATACCGCCGCCGCAAGCACCGAAATAATCTTCTTTATTTTCATTGCCGTTACCTCGCTTCATAAATGCAATATGTATCACTGCGCTTTTCCGGAGGGGCGCTTTTTCTTGCTCGGCGGGTCGGTATACCCCGGATACATATGCCCGATCCCTATCTCGAACGTTTCCTCTATATCCTCAAGCGTCGTAAGCTCATAGTCCTCCATTATTCTAACAAGCACCATAGCGCAGGCATAAGCGTCATCCATAGCGTGATGATGCGTAAACTGTATTCCCAGCGCGTCGCACAGGCGGTCAAGCTTATGACTCGGAAGATCCGGATACGCCTTTTGCGAAAGAGCTACCGTGTCTATATACCTGAAGGTGGGCAGCTCTATGCCGTCGCGCTCCAAGGTCGCGCGCATCGCTCCCACATCAAAGCGCGCGTTGTGCGCCACTATTATCCTGCCCTCAATATACGGCAGAACACCTTGCCATATCTCGCTGAAGGTAGGCTCATCCTTGACCGCCATAGGAGTTATCCTGTGTATCGAAATATTGAACTGGTTAAATTCAAGCGGCTCCGGTCTTATTAAAATTTCCTTGCTGAAAACCGACTCTCCGTCCGAAACCATACATATGCCCATACTGCATATGCTCGTGTTTCTTGAGGTTGCTGTTTCAAAGTCTATTGCCGTAAAATCCATTTGCTGCTGACTCCTTTTAAGACTGCTGCGAGGCTTCGCGGTATTCCTTTGCCCTTTGCGCGTCCGCGTCGCACACGTCCACAAGCAGCTGGCAGTAATCCGGAAATCCCGTTGTAAAAATATAGTTCATGATAAGGCAGTCCGTTACATCGTATATATCAAACACATCCATGACCGTTGACCAATAGGTACGCGGGTCGATCACTATGGTATTCTCAAAATTATTCACTATCCACGGGATAAACGCGTTGGCGTAGGAATCCTTGAGTATTATAAGCGTTCTTCCGTTCCCCGCCTTGGGGTTGTGTATCTCTATCATAGGCTGATCGCCGCCGAAGAAGAAGGTGTACGCCGGCTCCTCCTGATTTTTATCGTAAAACACGCCGTTGTAGCTTACCCATGTGCCGTCGGTATCGAGTCCCTGCATATTAAGCTCAAGCTCTCCGTCGGGGTCTATATCAAAATATTCAAGCGTATCGGGCGTTATGCCGTCGGTCTTGCCGCGCGCCTGCGAGTAAAGAGAGCCGTACATATTTTCAATGGAGCATTTTTTAAAGGCATTGATGTCAACAGGCTCCATGCCCATCGCGCGGACAATCTCGCAGTAAGCGTAATACGCTCCGACAGCCGTCCAGTGGTGATCCGTCTTAAAGTATTCGTACTCGCTGTCATAATGCTCGGCAAGCGTTGTGTACACGTCTACGGAGTTGACGCTTTCGTCAAGTCCGGCGTTGATGCGGTCTATCGCCTCGCGCTGCGAGGAGCCTATATTGGAGTACATCGGATCCTGAAACTCCAGCTGCGTCGGGACGATAGCGTTATACAGCTTCACGTTCTCGGGCAGATGCTGCGCGTAGTAGTTGACCGCGTTCATATAATTCTGCTCGCCGCTGAGATTGCGGCGGAATATCTCCATGATTTTTCCGTTCCATACAAGCAGATTCGTTTTCTGCGTTGTGCCTGTTCCGGCGTCCTTGTCAAAGGTTATTATCTCGCCGAAATCGGGCGTTATGCCCATGCTTGCGTCTATCGCGTCGGAAGCCTCTATGAGCTTTGAGCGAAAACCGATACGGTCGCTTATATAATCCTCAAACTGCTCTGAAAATTCGCCCGAAAACACGGTTTCTTTGTTTATGCTCGGCGGCTGCGCTATTGTTTTGTTCTCGTTTTCGATACTTTTCATATCGGCGGGAACAACGAGCGCAAGCACCGTGCCGGCAGCAAGCAAAGTGCAGAACAGCACCGTTATAATGACCTTCCTCATCAAAGACCGATCCTTTCAAATTAATAATATGCCGGTTCGGCAATGCTTGCCGTCAGAATCTGAAATACAAAAACGGATTGTACGTCTGCCCGACAATAAGTACAAAGCACGCCGCGTAAAGCACCGCCGTAAGCACCGGCTGCGCCACAGCCGCAACGGATGTATTCCTGCATAAATTCCCGAAAACCAGCTTCGGCGCGGGCGTGGACGCGACAGCGCACACTATCAGAAGCCATAAATTCGATGACAGCACCGAAAGCGTGGTCACGTTGTAAAGCGGCGTCCCGTTCATCATAAACGCGCGCTGTATAAATTCAAGCCATCTGCTTATATCTGTGAAATAGAACAGGCTCCAGCCGAACATCACGATAAGCATATTATATAGGTAGCAAATCGGACGCGGCAGCTTCATCAGCGCTCCGCCCAGAAGCTTTTTCTCTATTATAAGGAACAGCCCGTAATATAAGCCCCAAAGCACAAAATTCCAGCTCGCCCCGTGCCAGAAGCCGGTGAGAAGCCATACAATAAGTATGTTTCTGATGCTCCTGTAACGGTTTCCGCCCAGCGGAATGTAAACGTAATCGCGGAAAAAGCTCGACAGCGACATATGCCATCTTCTCCAGAAATCGGTGACGTTTTTGGCGATATACGGGTAGTTGAAATTTTCTCTGAAATCGAACCCAAGCATCTTACCAAGGCCTATCGCCATATCGGAATAGCCGGAAAAATCGAAGTATATCTGGAATGTGTACGCAACCACCCCAAGCCATGCCGACGCCGCCGGCATCACCGACAGATCCCCGTCAAGAAGCATCGACGCCACGGAGCCGACGCTGTTTGCAAGCAGTACCTTCTTCCCCATGCCGACAACAAACCTGACCGCGCCTGCGGCAAATTTATCAAGAGTTGTCACACGGTGTTCAAGCTGCTCGGAAATATCGACGTACCTTACGATCGGGCCTGCAACAAGCTGCGGGAACATCGACAGATACGCCATATAAGCAAGCCACGATTTCTGCATACGGCAGTCGCCGCGGTACATATCTATAGTATATGAAAGCGTCTGAAACGTGTAGAACGAAATTCCCAGAGGCATCGTTATATTGGGGACAGGAAATGCCGTACCGAATATCGCGTTTATGTTGGACACGAAAAAGCCGGAATATTTGAATACTGCCAGTATCCCTATATTGATTATGAGCGAGCTTAAAAGCGCCGCGCGCGATTGCCATCTTCCGTGATATTTTTCGATTATGCGTCCGCAGGTGTAGTCAAGCGTCCCCGAAAACAAAAGCGCCAGCACCCATACAGGCTCTCCCCACGCGTAAAATACAAGCGATGATATGACTAAGATCACATTTCTGTAAACGCGGTTTCTGCATATATAATACAGCGCAAGCACCGCCGGCAGAAACACGGTCAGGAACACAAGCCCAGAAAATACCATGTCCAATCCTCCAAATTGCCGCCCCGAAGGGCTTTTCTACGTCAAATAATTTCTCCGAAAGCTATCCCTATGTTAAACCATACCTTTCCATTATACTATACACATTTGACAATGTCAATATTTTTTTAATAATTTCGTAAAACAAAACGCATTAAGCATAAAAATTGCACAAAAAACACTGAAATTTAACCAATTTTTTTCACAAAACCACTTCCCTTTTTAAAAATTCTGTGTTATAATAAATAAAAAGTGACTGTTGGGCGGCAATACTCTTGACAACGTATTGTGGGGTATTTTTATATGCCGTCCGCGTCATGTGATTTATGCCGTTCGGCATGATTTTAGACTTTATTAAGGAGGAACAGCTTTATGATCAGTAAGCTAAGAAAGAATGTTAAGAAAGCGCTTGCATTCGCGGTAGTACTTACACAGGTCGCTGCCTGCGGCGTTATAGCTCCGGCTATGAGCGTTTCGGCGGCAAACACATCCGCAACCGCAAGAAAGATGGAAAATCTTTCAAGAGGCGTAGTTGCGATGAAGACCTCGGACGGTGTATTCATTTCATGGCGCCGTATGGCAACGGAAGCCGCTGATACGCAGTTCACGCTTTACAGAAACCAGGTAAAGGTAACAGAGGGAGCCATCACAAACTATGTTGACAAGGACGGCAGCGTAGGCGATAAGTATACTGTTGTTGCAAACGGAACAATGTCCAAGCCGGCAAGCGTTTGGGAGGATAACTATTTGGATATACCTCTTGCCGATCCCCCCGAAAGCGATGTAATGCTGACGGACAGAAACGGATATTACTTCGGCTCGTACACCCCCGGCGACTCAACCTATGCTGACGTTGACGGCGACGGCGATTACGAAATCATTATGATGTGGAACCCGGCAAACGCTCTGGATGCCGCTACCACAGGTCAGACAGATAAGGTATTTATCGACTGCTATAAGCTCGACGGCACACAGCTGTGGCGTATAGACATGGGTTACAACATCCGTGCAGGTCAGCACGACACAATGCTTATGGCGGCGGACTTCAACCTCGACGGCAAGGCTGAGCTTATACTCAGAACCGCCGACGGCACAACGGACTCAAAGGGCAACATGGTCGGCGACGCTGAAAAGGGCTCATCGTATGAAAACAGCTGGGCAGCCTTGAACAGCGGCAAGAACCTTCAGGGTCCCCTTTATGTAACCGCATTTAACGGCGAAACAGGCGAAATTATCGACACAACGGATTTCTATCCGAGCAATACTCCCGGTTCAACCGCAGTATCGTATACATTCGGCGATGACTTCGGTAACAGATCCGAGCGTTACAACGGTACGGTAGCGTACATAGACGGCGTTAAGCCTTCGGCTGTATTCGGCAGAGGCTACTACGGCGGCAAGAACACATCGGCAGGCCGCTGCGCGGTTGCGGTTTATTCTCTTGAGAACAACAAGCTGAAAATGAACTGGAAGTTCGACACAGAGGATTCGGGCAACGATGTATATATAGGTCAAGGTAACCACCAGATCGAAGCAGGCGACGTTGACGGCGACGGCAAGGACGAGATATTCCTCGGCGCTATCACCTGGGACGATGACGGTTCGGTTCTTTGGTGCACAGGCTACGGTCACGGCGATGCAATGCATCTGGGCGACTTCGATCCTACAAAAGAGGGTCTTGAATTTATGAAGGTTCACGAGGAAGGCGCTCACGCTTACAATACTGAGCTTAAGGGCGACACGGCTCTTGGCGCAGAGGGAACCGATCAGATCTACGGTATGGTCGTTCAGAACGCAAAGACAGGCGAAATCTATCAGACACATAACGGCGTTAAGGATACAGGCCGTGGTATGATAGGAAACATCGGCTACAAGGATTCGTACTACGTTACATGGGCAGCCGGCTCGACAGGCTACTGGGATAACGAGGGCAACGCTCTTCCCGACCTCGGAGCTTCCATGAACGGCAGAATTTACTGGGACGGCGATCTCCAGGATGAGCTTCAGGATCACGTAACGCTTACAAAGTGGAACGATACGACAGGCAAGTTCGATACGATTCTTGACGCAAGCGCTGACTGCTACTCAATCAACGGAACAAAGGGCAACGTAAACGCACAGGGCGATCTCCTCGGCGACTGGAGAGAGGAATTTGTTACATATACTATCCTCGATCAGAATACAGTTGAGCAGAAGCTCACAATTAACGGCGATCCCGAGGATCCTACGGTTGACAACACAACACCTTCGAAGATAGACGTAACGGTTAAAAAGACTTCCTATAAGTATGGCTTGAGACTGTATACAACAAACATCCCGACAGATTATAACTTCTATACTCTGGCTCACGATGATATATACAGAAACTCCTCCGGCGCATACGGCAACTGCTACAACCAGCCGCCTCATATCAGCTGGTACATGAACGACAAGATCGCGGGTTCGACATATACGACACAGCCTTCGACAAACATTACTCTTGTTGCGAACAGCTACAAGGAGGACGCGTTTGACGAGTCTAAGCTCCCCGAGGGCGGCGGAACAACAGTTGTAGCTCCCGGTCCTGTTGTAACGACAGACACACCGTTTACCGATATTTCGGGTCACTGGGGTGAAACATACATCACAGAGATGTATAAAGCAGGCGTTATCAACGGCGAAACAGAAACTACCTTCAATCCTGACGGTACGATCACAAAGGGCGAGTTCATTAAGCTTATATCGGCTTCGCTCCAGTTAGAGCTTGCGGACGCTAAGGACGGCGACCACTGGGCAGTTCCTTACGTAGACGCTGCTAAGGCTGCAGGTCTTGTTAACGAGGCGATCACTCTTGACAATCTCGATGAGCAGATCACAAGAGAGCAGATGGCTTCGATAGTTGCAAAGGCAGCTGAATACAAGGGCGTAGACGCATCAGGCGGCTCGGTAGACGCATTTACGGATGCTTCATCGATCAGCGAATGGGCGAAAGACGATGTTGCAGCAGCTGTTAAGACAGGCGTTGTTAAGGGTAACGAGGACGGAACCTTCGCTCCCACGGCTACGGCTACACGTGCTGAAGCTGCGACAATGATGTCAAGACTTCTTGCTCTGTAATTACTGAATAATTA
>CAZCZR010000007.1:39716-46763 GCA_964503455.1 uncultured Lachnospiraceae bacterium
TTTTATCCGCTCCAAAAAAAGCAACTTTTGCAATATAATTAAGCAATAATTGCAAACACATTTAACAGGAAATATGGTATAATTATATCACATAGTAATCATGTTTACCAAAAAATAAAGAAAGTGAGGTTATAAGCATGAAGAAAAAATTGTCGATATTGTGTTCACTCATGATAGCGATGCAGCTGATATTCCAAACGGCGGCGCTGCCGGTATCAGCGGCTGATAATGAAGTGTACACAGTACCGGAAAGTCCGGCGATCACATATAATATGAACGTGGACTGGAAATTCACCAAGTCAGCCGGAACGACGTATCCCTTGGCGGAGGCGGCGGCGTCGGTGGTTGACGCAAACGGAAAGCAGTTCTATGAGGTGGATTATGACGACAGCTCATGGGAGGACGTATCCATTCCCCACCCCATAAACGCGGAGGATTCGTTTGACGGAAACTGTTACGACGCGGGCGAATCGGGTCTTTACCGCGGCTTTATGTTCTACAGAAAGCACATCACGGTTCCCGAAACGGACGCCGGCAAAAAGATGTTTCTTGAATTTGAGGCTGTAAGACAGTCCGTTTACCTGTACGTAAACGGCGAGATAGTCGGATTCTATGAAGCGGGCGTTGCGGCGACAGGCTTTGATATTACAGACAAAATCAAAGCCGGCGAGGACAACGTAATTGCTGTTGCGACCGATAACGCCTCCGACAGAGGACAGTCCGACACGACAAAGGTAACCCACGAAACCAAGCCCGGCAGCACTCCCGGCGCGGCGGACGGCAGCGGTTACCAGTGGAACACAAAGGACTTCAACGAGGTCCAGGGCGGCATCACGGGAAATGTCAATCTTTATGTAAAGAATGACGTCTACCAGACGCTTCCTCTCTACAACAACCTGAAAACTACCGGCAACTACATATACGCGACGGATTTTGACATCCGCGAGGGCAAGGCGACAATCACAGTCGAGGGCGAAATCAGAAACGAGTCCGACTCCGCCAAGAACCTTACTCTTGAGGTTGCCGTTGTGGAAAACATCGACCCCAACGAGGATTCCACGGACGAAGGCGCGGATCATACAAAGCAGCCTTATCTGATAGCAAGCTTCGAAAGCGATGCGGCGGCAGTCGCTCCGGCGGCGGATAAGGGGAAGGTATATCTTTCAACCATCCCTGAGGACGCTTATGCCGATGAACCGGCTCTCACAAACGCCGATACGGTTGACGTTGCAAAGATAACGGCAAGCTCGGCTGTTGAAGGACTTAAATTCTGGAGTCCCTCCTCGCCGAACCTGTATGACGTATATACAATACTTAAAGACGGCGACACGGTTATCGATGTTCAGAAAACGACCACCGGCTTCAGAAAAGTCGAGTACGATATATCCGACGGCGGTCTTAAAATCAACGATACGCCCGTATGGCTGACAGGCTACGCACAGAGAGCAACAAACGAATGGGCGGTCATCGGTGTTGCCAATGACTGGCTTGAAGATATGGATATGCAGTGGATCAAGGAGTCAAACGCCAACTTCATCCGCTGGATGCACGTTGCGCCGAAGCCGAACGCGATCCGTTCGGGCGATAAGTACGGCGTGGTATCGGCTGTCCCCGCGGGAGATAAGGAAGGCGACGTTGACGGCAGACAATGGGATCAGCGTGTTGAAACGATGCGCGATGTGATCATTTACTTCAGAAACTCGCCCTCTGTAATTTTCTGGGAGGCGGGCAACGCTTCCATCTCGGCGGAGCATCAGCAGGAGATGACGGATATTAAGAATCTGCTCGACCCCAACGGCGGACGCTTTTCAGGCTGCCGTTCGCTTTCGGGCGAGGATCAGATCAACGCGACAGAGTATGTCGGCACGATGCTGAACCGTTATGCTTCAAGCGCCAAAAGCGCTATGGCATCGGCAAGCAAGTATGTGCCGATCATGGAAACGGAGTACGCGCGTGACGAAGCTCCCAGACGTGTTTGGGACGACTTCTCCCCTCCCGATTTTGACTACAGAAACAAGTGGCTCGGCTCGGGAGCAAGCAAGCAGGACGGCTACGACGTATGGGATGAAACCTCCGAGGATTTTGCGATAACGGACGTAAAATCGTATAACGAGTTTTATTCAGACCGCGTAGGCGGATCAACCGGTAACGATTACTATTCGGCGGCGGCTATCATGGTATGGTCGGATTCAAATATGCACAACAGAAACACCGCCAGCGAAAACTGCCGTACCTCCGGTAAGGTAGACCCCGTAAGAATAAAGAAAGAAGCCTTCTACGCTATGCAGGCGGCTCAATCTACAACACCTAAGATTCATATCGTAGGTCACTGGAACTATCCGCAGCTTAGCGATGACACTTATAACTATCCGATAAAGGAATATAACGGCACCTATTGGGAAGAAACAGGCGAATACGGCAAGCGCGATCCGCAGAACAAGACAGTCTATGTTGTAGGCTCGCCGGGTATCTCGAAAATGGAGCTTTATGTAAACGACACATTAGTCGGCACCTCCACAAAGCCGGACAGCACATTTGTATTCTCCTTCCCGAATATAGACGTAACGCAGTCGGGTAAGGTATCGGCAAAGGCATACAACGCAAGAGAAGAGGTCATTGCCGAGGACGAGATCGCAACAGTAGGCGATCCCGTGACAATCAAGCTCACCCCCGTAGTCGGCCCCGACGGTCTTATCGCGGACGGCTCGGATATAGCTTATTTCGATCTTGCGGTTGTGGATAAGGACGGCAACACCTGTCCTCTGTCATACGACAAGATAAACCTGTCCGTACAGGGCGACGGCGTTTTGCTTGGCGGCTATAACAGCGGCGTAGGCAGCAATATCACAACTCACCTTGATTACTGCTACGCAGAGTGCGGAACGAACAGAATATTCGTCCGCTCAACAAGAACTGCCGGCCCGATCACTCTGTCGGCGTCGTTCGACGGTCAGGCGGCTGTAACAAGCACTATCACCTCCATAGACGACCTTGAAATGTCTGGCGGTCTTACAACAAAGGCGCAGCGTTCAATAGAGCAGGGCGAGGTCATCCAAGAGGTTAAGCAGGAGGTTCCTGCCCTGAAATCGCTGGCAAGTGTTACAACGGCTGATTTCGGCGAGGACGGCAACACATATGTTGTTTCCGAAACCGATCTTGATGTGCATACCGTCAAGGTAAACGGCACGGAAGTAACCTACAAGTCGGCTCCTTACAGACCCGACTCCACAACAGGCGTTCTTTGCGACACGATAACCACTCTTGACGCTTTGAAGGCGGCGGGAGCAGGTATCGAATATACTCTGTATGAGGACGGCGACCTGCCGGAGGGCTACGAGGGCAAGCTCCCGTACATTTCGGTAACAGGCGGACTCAAGGAGGATTACACAAGCCTTATCATCGGCAACGCCTCGACAACGCTTACCTATACAATGGCTGACGGCACTGTCGAAAGAAACCTTCTTAACGCCGAGATAGCATGGAATGACGGCGAGATGATCTCCGATATAGCTTCGGTTCTCGGTTATCTGGACGGTGTTACTTCACAGCTTGACACTGAAAATAAGGTTCTTAACGTGACATACGACAACGCCTCCGGCAATGAAGCGGCGGCACAGCTTATGAGCGATGATGATAATCAGTGCGTAAAGATTACCGCAACATATGACGACAGCGGCGCTCTTGTATCGGTCAAGACCGAAACGGTAAGCATCTCGGAAGCAACCGATGCGGACACAGACGGTCTTACAAAGATTATGTACTGGGACAGCATGACTTCAATGAAGCCTGTCACAGCATCTGAAACTGCACCCACGGCTGAACCTATACTCCCGCGTGACGTACAGCCTCTTGATGTTCTTATCGATGAGCATACGTGCGAGGAGAGCGCTCTTGCCTCACTGTCCGGCGCTAACGGCGGCGGCAACGAAATGGTGCCCGTAACGATAGAGGACGGCGCACCCGACGGCACCAAGTACATCAAGACAGGCGCCGTAGGAAACAACCAGTATGGAGAGTACTGCTTCCAGGATGAGTTCACCTACGGTTCAAACACCAAGGAGGACATTATGTTCTCGCTTGATATACGTTTTGATGAGGAATATGCCGGTTTTACGGCGGAGGATAACGGTGACAAGAAGGTAGCGGGCGCCATCGTTTTGAAGAACGGCACTATACAGACACAGCGTTCAAGCAGCGATTACTCAAATTCAGGTATCGCGGTTGATACCTCGTCATGGTATAAGATTGCGCTTGTCGGACGCTACAGCGCGTCGGACGCAAACGTTGATATGTACGTATGGAAGTATGCCGCGGACGGCACGGCTGAATATATAGGCATGGCTTCAAGTATTTCGCTTAGAAACCTTTCCGCGTCGAACAATAGCGGCGCTTCGCACCTTAATATAAGCGCGAACACAAGCGTTGACAACATGAGAGTATACAAGCTCAACGCCGACACGCTTGCTCTTGACAGCTCCGACGATACGATTAACGCCGGTGATTCAATGCTCTTTACCTCCTCCGCAACAAGAGCCGGCGCGTATATCACAAATCCGGCTGTTACATGGGCGGTTTACAATGAGGCGAACGACGCTCCGTTGGAGAGCGCGGACGTAACTATTTCCGAGTCGGGACTTCTGACAATTGCGGGAACAGCCGCAACGCAGGTAGTGAACGTAAGAGCTACAGCCGATACGGGCATATACGCTTCAAAGAAGGTCAACGTAAAGGCGATAGACACATCAAGCGACACATATGATACTCTTGAGCTTTCGGCGGATAAGTCAACCGTAAGGGCGGGCGAACCGATTACGGTAACGGCTAAGGCATACTTAAACGGCGCCGAGGTCGCTCTTTCCGACGGCGATGTTCAATGGCATATATGCAACGCCGCAAACCTAAGAGAGCTTGGCAACAAGTATATCACGATAAACAACGGCGTTCTTTCGGTAACGGAGGACGCGGTAGCGCAGAATATAACCGTAAGGGCGACAAACAAGTCGGGCAGCGTCAACGGCACATACGCGGTTGAAGTGCTTCCCGCAAATATGAACTACGGCAACGAGAACATCTATACCGATACCTACGCGTCATCGGATGCGTGCGAGGAGTACATCACGGGCGCAACTCTTGAGGAAGGCTCATGGGACGGCTCCGGCTACTACAATGTCACGGCTGCTTACGATTTCGTAGGCTTCCCAAGCAATACAAGCGCGGACGTTGTCTACTCGGCTGATATGAGGTTCGCCAACAGCGGCGCAGGCTGGACAATATACAACAGCGCCAAGGGCAAGCTCGGACTTCAGCTTTCAACCTCCGGCACTACTCTAAACGCCATAGGCGCAAGCAATAAGACGGTAGGAACGCTTGAGGGCATAGATACCTCCGCATGGTACAACGTTTCGGTAATGTGCAAAACCGGCACAACCGGCTACTACGCGGTATGTATGGTATACAAGTATGACGAGAACGGAAACAAGGTTCATCCCAAGACGGGCAAAGCCGGTGAGGGCTATGAGCTGACAGTAGCTCTGCGCAACCTTGCTGAAAGCACGGCAAACCATATCAATATAAACGCGGGAACATACGTTGACAATGTATTGAATATGTACG
This sequence comes from uncultured Lachnospiraceae bacterium, assembly GCA_964503455.1. GTDB lineage: Bacteria > Bacillota > Clostridia > UBA1381 > UBA1381 > CAZCZR01. The sequence continues at coordinate 45,330 of CAZCZR010000007.1, forward strand.
TCGCGCCCGACGCTCTTGACATAACGCTTGACACCGATGAGGTTCTCGCCGGCGGAAGCGCACAGGCTACCACCGTAGCATCGAGAAAGGGAATTGCGTTCCCGTCATTAAGCTCCGACCTTATCAAGTACGAGATATATGACGCGGATAATAAATATCCCTTGGGCGATGACAAGATAACCATAGACTCATCGGGTAAGATATCGGTTGACGCTTTGGCTTCCCCGCAGGATGTATATGTAAGGGTACTGTCCACAAGCGGAGATATGAGCGACAGCGAAAAGCTTACCATCAAGTCGGCTGACATCTATGAGGTGACGGCTCTCGGCTTCAATGAGGATTACTCGCTGCTTAAGAGAATCAACGTAAAACAGAACTTCTATTACGCGCAGGACGTAACGTTTGTGGCTGTAGCATACAACGCGGACGGAACTGTCAGAAACACCGCTATGAGAAGAACCTACGGCGATCTGCTGAACGTCGGCGCGAACACGATAGGACTTGAAATGGATATGACCGGCTTCGATAAGGAGACCGGCGTCCTGAAGGTATTTGTAATAACAAATGCTTCGACTACAGCTGCCACAGGTCCGGAGTTTACGCTAACCTCCGGTTCCGGATCGATAGGTATCGCGAACACGCCCGCGTTTGACGCACAGACGCAGGTAGTTATAATGGTCTTGAAGCCGGGCGCTGATGAAAGCGCTGTAAAGGCGGAGGATCTGGCATACTTCGATCAGATTTCGGCGGAGGAGCTTGCCGCAATGACAGATATAAATGTCGGAAGCGGTTCGGGCGAATACACCGTTAAGCTCGGCGGCAAGATCAACGGAGTTGACCTTGTATCGGCAGCAAAAACAACACTCTGAGCGCTAAAGGGAAATATCCCGTTCAACGCAGCATAAGTTACATTTCATAATACCGCATACGCGGTAGGCCGTCCGGCTCTGTGCCGGACGGTTTTTTTATGCCGGACGCTTACAAAAGGCATAAAAAAAGACCCGCCGCAGTTTTCGCGGCGGATCCTTGTAAACCTGTCCAAAGCGATTTTTAAATTTTATGAAAGCTCCGCGATTGCTTCCACCTCAAGCATAACATCCTTCGGCAGACGCGCCACCTCTACGCATGAGCGCGCGGGGTACGGCTCGGTGAAATACCTTGCGTATATCTCGTTGATAACAGCAAAATCATTCATATCCTTTATAAATACCACTGTTTTTATAACCTTGCTCATATCCGATCCGGCTGCCTCGACTATCTTTGACAGATTCTTAAAAGCCTGCGCCGCCTGTTCCTCTACCGTTTCGGGAATAGCGCCCGTTTCGGGGACGATAGGTATCTGACCGGAGGTGAACAGCTTATCGCCGGCGATAATGCCCTGCGAATAAGGTCCTATAGCTGCCGGAGCCTGTGTTGTTTTTACTTCTTTCATTA
>CAZCZR010000008.1:0-23185 GCA_964503455.1 uncultured Lachnospiraceae bacterium
ATGGAGGATTAAGATGAGGGACAGAAAAATTATACTTGCCTCCGGATCTCCGAGACGCAGAGAGCTTTTGGAAGGATTGGGACTTGAGTTTGAGGTAATAGTTCCCAAGGCGGACGAGGAAAGCGTATCAAAAGATATACCGCCGGATCTGTACGTGCTGGAGCTTGCCGTGTTAAAGGCGGCGAAGGCAGTCGGCGAGGCGAGAAAAGGCTTTAAACACGCAGTGGTAATAGCGGCGGACACAGCGGTATGCTTGGACGGAGAGATCATGGGGAAGCCGGACAGCGAGGAAAACGCCGCGGCGATGCTTAGGGCGCTGTCGGGCAGAGAGCATGAGGTATACACCGGCATATGCGTGAGCGATGCCGACACGGGAGAAACCTACGGCAAAAAGGTGCGCACGGCCGTGAGGTTCAAGGAGCTGACCGATGAGAAAATACGCGCATATATCGCAACAGGAGAGCCTATGGATAAGGCTGGAGCCTACGGCATACAAGGACTTGGATCGGTGCTTGTTGATGGGATAGAAGGCGATTATTTCAATGTTGTCGGACTGCCTGTTTCGGCGCTTGCCGATATACTTGAAAAAAATCTGGGCATTGATATTTTGAAAATATGAGGAAATGAGGAAATAAAAATGGCACTGTTTTCTAAGGACATAGGAATAGATCTCGGCACGGCGAACACGCTCATTTACAAAAAGGGCGAGGGCATAATCGTAAGAGAGCCTTCCGTTGTGGCGATAGACAAATACAACGGAAAGATTCTTGCTGTCGGAACAAAGGCTGACGAGATGATCGGAAGAACGCCCGACAATATAGTAGCCGTTCGCCCGATGAAGGACGGCGTTATAGCCGATTTTGAGATCACTCAAGCTATGATACGCGAATTTATCAAGGAGTCGGACGCTGCGGGCATGATTTCAAAGCCGCGCGTTATAGTCTGCATACCGTCGGGTATAACCGAAGTGGAACGCAGGGCCGTTGAGGAGTCCGTCATCCAGGCGGGCGCGAAGGAGGTCGTGCTTATAGAGGAGCCGATGGCGGCGGCGATAGGAGCCGGACTGCCGGTTGCATCGGCTACGGGAAGCATGGTCGTTGATATAGGCGGCGGAACTACCGAGGTGGCGGTGCTTTCATTAAACGGTATAGTGGCTTCGAGGTCGATACGTATCGCGGGCGACGCGCTTAACAGCTCTATAGTGAACTTTGTAAAAAAAGAGCGCGGACTGAATATAGGCGACAAGATGGCCGAGGTCATTAAAATGGAGATCGGATCGGCATACGAGAACGAAGAGGACACGATGTTCGAGGTAAAGGGCAGAGATGTTTCCACCGGACTTCCCAAGACGATACAGATACGCGAAAGCGAAATACGCACCGCCATGAGCGAGAATATCGCGGAAATGGTTGAAACCGTGAAGCTGACTCTTGAGCAGACGCCTCCCGAGCTGGCGGCGGATATAATGGAGCGCGGTATTATGCTGACGGGCGGCGGCGCGCTTATACGCGGACTGGACACGCTTATTGCCGAGGCTACGGGCATACCGGTTTATGTGGCGGAGTATCCGCTGGACTGTGTGGCTCTGGGTACGGGAAAGTCGCTTGAAAGGATCAGGGATCTGATAGAAGCGTCAAAGCAGTAAATTAAAATAAAAAGGGGACATATAAAATGTCATCATTCTGGAAAAGCAAGGGCGTGATCGCCGTTATTGTGGTTACGGTCGTTACGGCTGCTCTGACAGCGTTTTTCGGCGGGGCGGACAATGCGGTGGCGTCCGGATTAAGAACGATATTTTCGCCGTTTCAGTCTGTGGTATCAGGCGCCGCAAGGTCGGTGAGCGAGCTGCGTGTTTTTATAATGGAGATGCGCAGCTATAAGGAAGAAAATGAAAGGCTTGTAAGCGAGATAAACGAGCTGAAGCGTCAGGCGCGCAGTGTTGAGGAGTATCAGAAGGAAAATGACCGCTTGAGAAATATGCTTATGCTTCAGGAGAATACCGATCAGTATAACGCGGTCGCGGCTGAAATCATCTCGTTTGAGCCTAACAATTGGTACGATACAATGGTAATAAACCGCGGCAGCGCCGCCGGCGTGGCTGTGGACAATGCGGTCGTAACGCCGGACGGAGTTGTGGGCAGAGTTACCGAGGTTGGACTGAACTGGGCAAGAGTAAAATCAATCCTGAACAGCGAGAACGCTATGGGCGTAAGAGTTTCGCGCACGGGAGATATTGCCGTGGTAGAGGGCGACTCGGTGCTTGCGGCGGATAAAATGTGCAAGATGAGCTTTATCGACAAGGGCGCGACTATGATCGTGGGCGATCTGCTTGAAACGACAGGCTCTGGCGGCATATACCCCGCCGGACTCAAGGTCGGGAATATAACCGAGATACGGCAGGACAGCTCCGGCACGCTTCAGTATGCGGTAGTGGAGCCTTTGGCGGATTTTGATGACCTTTACGAGGTAATGGTCATAACAGATTACGAGTATTAGGAGACGGCATGAAAGCGGTTAAAATAGGAATTTGGATATTTTTGGCGGCGGTGGCCGAAACGGCTCTGTCAAGATATACTGCTGTGGCGGGCATAATGCCGGCGCTGGTGTTTGCGCTGTGCGTCGGGATAGCGTCGGCGGAGGAAAGCTTCGGCGTGATGCTCGCGGCGGTTATAGCGGGCGGCATATGCACCGGTGCGCTTGGATCGGGCGAGATGTGGTTCACAGTACTGAAATTTACATATACGGGCGTTTTATGCTACGTTATGGTAAACAAGCTTTTCAAGGGAAAGAAGCAGTTTTTCACAACGGTAATCATGACTGCGGCGATGTCGTTTGCGGCGGAAATGATGTACTATCTTGTAATGAACGTGGGGAGCATAACCCCCATGGGAGCCGAAGCGGCGGCGCTCAGAGTAGCTCTGCCGGCGGCAGCGTACAACACAATAGCCGCCGCTGTCATATACAAGCCGATGCAGCTGAGCGTGTATAAAAGAGCGAAAAACGATATACTTGTGGTTTGACCGGCTGTCTGCGAGGTGAATTATCAATGACCAACAATAAACTGAGATTTTTAATACTTAAGATAGTGATAGCCGTTATGATGTGCGCTGTGGTAGTGAGGCTTGCGGATCTGCAGCTGGTTGAGGGCGAAAGCTATCTTGACGTTTCACAGTCGCGCCTCAGCTCGTCGTTTGTAAAAAAAGCCCCCAGAGGCGAGATATTCGACCGCTACGGCGTACCTCTTATCACAAATAAGGTATGCTATTCGCTGCAGCTTGTAAAGGCGGATCTGAGCGAGGAAAAGCAGAATGAGATAGTGTGTGAGCTTGTGAATATACTTGACGAAGAGGGGTGCGCGTATTACGACACTCTGCCCATATCGGAATCGGCGCCGTATGAGTTTGAATTTGAGGACGCAAATGACAGCGGCTCGGCGGATGACGAAATGGCGCGGTGGTTCAAAAGCGCTTCATCGGGCACAAAAATCACGGACAGTATGTCCGCCGAAGAGGTCATGGATTACTACAAAAAATACTATGAGCTTGAGGATGACAAATACAGCGAGCGGCAGAAGCGGACGATCATAGGAGTGCGCGCCGAGGCCGACAGAAGCGGATTTTCGTGGTCCACGCCCTTTACGGTGGCGGATGAAGTCAGCGTTGAAGTGGTTACGAAGATAAAGGAGCGCGGAGAAAATTTCCCGAATGTGATAATATCGAACAGCTATACCCGCGATCTGCCGGAGGAGAATATCGCAACCCACATTCTCGGAAGAACGGGCAAGATGAACGATGAGGAGTATGCTGTATACAAGGAAAAGGGCTACAGCCTTAATGATATAGTAGGCAAGCAGGGCGTAGAGAAATATGCCGAGGAATATCTTCGCGGCACGGACGGCACCGTGGGAATGAGCAGAAACGTTAACGGCACCGATGTTCAGGTGGTGGAGGAACGGGACGCCGTACCGGGAAATTATCTTGTTCTGACAATAGATTCGGAGCTTCAGAAAACGGCGGAGGAATCGCTTGAACGCAATATAAAGCAGATAGCCGAATCCGGAGGCAAAGAGGATAAGGACGGCGGCGACGCCAACGCGGGAGCTGTCGTTGTGCTTGATATACAAAGCGGCGATGTGCTTGCATCGGCGACATATCCGACATATAATCTCAGCGAGTTCAACGCGCGGTATTCGGAGCTTGCGAACGATCCCGACAAACCCCTGTGGAACAGGGCGGTCAGCGGATTGTATACGCCGGGTTCGACATTCAAGCCGCTTGTGGCGATAGCGGCTCTCGAAACGGGAGCCATAACCGTGGACGAGAAGATTGAGGACAAGGGTATTTATACCGAGTACCCCGACTATCAGCCGCGCTGCTGGATATGGACACAGTATCACACTACACACGGCTTTATAAGCGTTTCAAAGGCGTTGGAGGTATCGTGCAACTACTTCTTCTACGAAATGGGAAAAAGACTCGGTATAGACACGATAGATCAGTACGCGAGCAAATTCGGTCTCGGCGAGCTGACGGGAATTGAGCTTCCCGAGGAGAAGAAGGGTCAGGCGGCGAATCCCGATTATAAGAAAAAGGTGACCGAAAGCGTTACAAGTCAGGGCTGGTACGGCGGCGATACGCTTCAGGCGGCGATAGGACAGTCGTACAGCGCGTTTACGCCGGTGCAGCTGGCAAATTACGCCGCGACTATAGCCAACGGCGGCGACAGACATAAGGTAAATCTTATAAAGACTATCCGTTCTTCTGTGGACGGCAGCATCATCAGGGAGTTCAAGCCACAGGTTGTGGAACATATAGATATATCTCCCGAAAATCTGAAAGCTGTCAAGCTTGGCATGAAGGACGTTGTCGAGGAAGGCTCGGCGCGAGAGATATTCGCCGACTATCCTATAGAGATAGGCGGTAAGACAGGTACGGCTCAGGTCGGATCGAAGGTTTCCAACAACGCGCTGTTCGTGGCGTTCGCGCCCTACGACAATCCGGAGATCGCAATAGCGGTCGCACTGGAACACGGCGTCGCCGGAGCGAACGCGGCGTATGTGGCAAGGGATATTTTCGATAAATATTTCAGCTCCGACAGCGAAACCGCGGACGGCACGGATTCGGGCGGCACAAATTCCGCGGGACTGCTTCCGTAAAGGTAACTGCGTTTGCGATCAAAGGAGATGATCGGCATATGGCGGAGATGGTTATACTTAAAGGCACTTTCGATGGTATAAGGATATATATCGGCGCGCAAGCTCCGATCATGGATGCGGTGAAGGAGCTAAATGACAAGCTTAAACAGTCGCGCTCTTTCTTTGACGGCGCAAAATGCAATATATATGTGCTGGGCAGAGAATTTTCCGCGTCTGATAAGCTGCGTCTTGAAACCGTTATAAGCGCGCATTTGCCTTTTTGCGATGTGTACTTCGGCAAAGAGCAAGCCGTCAAAACGCATAAAAAGCATGACGAAAGCAAGGAGCGGTTGGAGCAAACCGAGGACAAACAGCCGAAACGGCAGGACGCGGATGCCGAAGCCGCCGAAGCCGTCGAAGCCGATAAAGCTGCCGAAGCCGATGAAGCCGCCGAAGCCGATGATGCCGATGAAGCCGCCGATGCCGAGGAGGAGCCTGCGCAGGAGCCTGAAAGCGAATTTGACAGGATCTTAAGGCGCTGGGATGACGAAAGGGACGAGGCAAAGAACAGAACCGAGCAGATCACGCGAAAGTGGGACGCCGAGCATGAAAGAGAAAAGCTTCGCAAGGAGGATGAAACACAGGAATAGGGGATTTTTCCCGATGTCAAAATATCAGTGTGTCAAAAAACGGTTGTGTAAATTGTGCAGTATACATAAAAATATAAAATACTGTGAAAATCTTTTGGCAAAACCGTAGACAAAACCGAAAACTTATGTTATAATGGAAAATGTAGGTGAATGTGGATTTTAGGCTGAGCGCTGATTCCGCAGCGCCGAACAGAGCCGCTTTAGAGCGGTATGGGGAATGATATGGCAGAATTTATAACGGTAGCTTCCGGCAAGGGCGGAGTCGGAAAGACTATCATAACGGCTAATCTGGGAGCCGCTTTGGCGGAGCTTTCAAAACGCGTATTGCTTGTGGATATGGACACGGGGCTAAGAAACCTTGATATAGCTCTGGGCATGGAAAGCGATATAGTCTATGATACCACCGACGTATTTGAAGGACGCTGCGAAATAGCCGACGCTGTTTTAAAACGCGGCGGCAGCGGGGAGCTGTATTTTATGCCCGCTCCTCAAAGCAGAAGCGACAGAATGATAACGCCCGAACGAATGAAGGAACTCAAGGGGCTTTTAAGCGACAGCTTCGATTACGTGCTGTTTGACGCGCCTGCGGGTATAGGCAGAGGCTTTGAAAATGCTATTGCCGCCGCCGATATGGGTATTATAGCGGCAACGCCGGAGGAAATATCCCTCCGCGACGCTGACAGAGCCGTAAGCGCTATGGAAAACGCCGGCATACCGGAAATACGCCTTGTGATCAACCGTGTAAGACCGGAATTGATCGGATCGGGCGCGCTTATAAGCGTGGATAACTGTATAGATATTGTGGGAACAAAGCTCTTGGGCGTGATACCCGAGGATGAAACGGTGCTTTCGCATTATCCGGGAGGGATCCTTGCGGATAAAGGTGTTGAAAGCATATCACGCTCGGCGTTTATTAATATGGCAAAACGAATAATGGGTGAAGATGTGCCGCTTACAGATTTTTCCGTGAAGAAAAAAGGCTTTTTTGCAAGGCTTAAGTATGTTGTTTCAGGGAAGTAATGTCCGCATGGCGGAACACGTACAAAGAATAAAGAGTCTGCGAATATGCGGACTGTAAATAAGGAGGGCTTTAAATTGAACATAGCACTTATAGCACATGACATGAAAAAAGAATTAATGGTTCAATTTTGCATTGCGTATAAAACAATACTGGAAAAGCACGTTTTATTTGCGACCGGAACAACGGGTAAGCTCGTTATAGAAAATACAGGACTTAATGTATACAGATTTTTATCGGGTTCGCAGGGAGGCGATCAGCAGATAGGCGCGAGAATAGCTTACAACGAGATAGACCTTGTGCTGTTTTTCCGCGATCCGCTGAATGCCGAAAGCTATGAACCGGATGTGTTTTCGCTTCTCAGGCTGTGCGATATGTACAATATACCTATAGCGACAAATCTCGCCACCGCGGAAGTGCTTGTGCGCGGACTGGAGCGCGGCGATCTTGATTGGAGAAATATAGTCAATCCCAAGAAATGACGCACCGGTACCGGCAGACCGAAATAGGGGATTTTGTGCCACTGCGTTTTTGTGCAGTGGCATATGTTTTTAAATCGGAGCAAAGCTCTGGCCCCCTTGCCGAAACGCAGCCTTTGAAACGCCGTATGCCTATAAAAACAGACGGCGGACGTATGAAATTTATATTATATATACAAATTGCGGTGTTTATGAAAAAAACACTTGCATTTTTCTTTGCGGTGGTATATAATAGCATTATAAAGTTAGCACTTGGTACTAATACCAAATACTAAACGTAAAAGAAAGGGAGGCGGCTCAATGACATCGGCAAAGGAAAAGCGGCAAAAACAGCTTGAGCAGAGCATCAGGAAAAATCCCTTTTTAAAGGATGAGGAGCTTGCAAGGGCCTTTGGCGTAAGCGTGGCGACAATACGTATCGACCGTGCGGAGCTGGGTATAGCCCAATACCGCGAACGTGTGAAAAACGCTGCCGAGCGTGGGTTTGAAAATCCGGCTAACGCCGAGGTGCTTGAGCTTAATCTCTATAAAGACGGCATACTTGTGTTTGATACGGACGCCGGTATGACATTTGAAGGAACGGATATAGTAAAAAGTCAGCACATATACTCATACGCGGAAAATCTTGCCCTTGACGTGGTGGACGCGAAGGCGGCGCTTGTAAAGGTCGCGAACGTTAAGTACATCGAGGAGGTCAGAGCGGGGGAAAGACTGATAGTTCATTCGGAGGTAGTGCGTGTGCGCGAGCGGGAGTATATCGTTCATGTTAAGATACGGTCAAAATCAAGAGAGGTTTTCAGGGGAAAATTTTCTTTGGCTGAGCTGGAGGTGTGATACGAATGAGAATAATCGTTGATGCTATGGGCGGGGACAATGCGCCCGCCGCGCCGGTAAAAGGAGCCGTGCGCGCCGTAAAACAGCTGGGCGTAGATATAGTGTTGGTCGGAAAAAGCGAGGTTATCGGGCAGGAGCTTGATAAGGAGGATTACCCTAAAGACAAGATCCGGATACATGAAGCCGAGGATGTTATATCCAACAACGAGGAGCCTGTAAAAGCTGTCAGGTCAAAAAAAGGAGCGTCGGTCGTTGTGGCGGCGTATATGCTCAAAAACGGCGAGGGAGACGCGATGCTTTCGATGGGAAACACGGGCGCGCTTCTGACAGCGGGGCTGCTTATAGTCGGGAGGATAAAGGGAGTGCTTCGTCCGGCGCTCGGAACGCTGCTTCCGACGGAAAAGGGGCCCAAAATGCTTATCGACGCCGGAGCGAATACCAACTGCAAGCCGGAAAATCTGGTGCAGTTCGGCGTAATGGGAAGTCTTTATATGCAAAAGCTAATGCACGTATCCGATCCGACGGTGGGACTTATGTCCAACGGCGAGGAGGCGGGCAAGGGCGATGAGCTTACAAAGGAAACTTATCCGCAAATGGAGAAAGCGCCGTTTAATTTTATAGGAAATATCGAAGGCAGAGATGTTATGCTCGGTACGGCGGATGTTATTGTATGCGACGGCTTTGTGGGCAATGTTATACTAAAAACCGTGGAAGGAATGGGTTCCGTTATGGGACGGATGGTCAAGGGACTGTTTATGAAAAACACGCTGACTAAGCTCGTGAGCTTGGTTGTAAGCGGAGGAATAAAGGAGTTCAAGGCTTCAATGGACTATCGTTCCTACGGCGGAGCGCCGCTTCTGGGTACAAAAAAGCCGGTCATAAAAGGACACGGCTCGTCGGATGAGCTTGCCGTATTCCACGCGATACGTCAGGCGAAGATGTATGCCGAAACCAATATAATATCCGATATAAGCGAAAAATTACAATAAAAAGAGGTAATCCAATGAATGCGAAAATAACAGGTCTGGGAAAATACATTCCCGAAAAGGTTTATGACAATGCATATATGGAAAGCATTGTTGACACGAACGATGAGTGGATAACAAGACGCACCGGTATCAAAGAGCGTCATATTTCCGCGGAAAACGAGTATACCACCGATATGGCGGCAAAGGCGGCAAAGGAGGCCGTAAAGGACGCGGGTCTTACCGTAGAGGATATTGATCTTATAATGCTTGCAACGGTAACGCCCGATTATTTCACGCCGTCCTGCGCGTGTGTGGTACAGGATCTGATCGGCGCGAGGAACGCGGCGGCGTTCGATTATAACGCAGCCTGCTCAGGCTTTGTAACGGGACTTGCGATAGCCAAGCAGTTTATAGCTACCGGAACGTATAAGAATATACTTGTGATCTGCGCCGATGCTCTCAGCAAGGCAGTTGACTACAAGGACAGAGCAACCTGTGTTCTGTTCGGAGATGCTGCGGGAGCGGCTGTCGTGTCGGCTTCCGAGGAAACGGGAATCATCGCGACAGATATAGGCGCTGACGGCTCCGGCTGCCGCGCTATAACGAGCTTGGCATACAGAAACGACGATGAAGAACTGGACAAGCGTATCAGCGGCAGGAAAGAAACGATCTGGATGGCGGGTCAGGCTGTGATGAAGTTCGCGGTCAAGGCAATGTCTGACGCATCGCACAGAGTTGTTGAAAGCGCGGGCCTTACATGGGATGACATAAAGCTGGTCGTTCCTCATCAGGCGAATTACAGGATAGTTGAAAGCGCCATTAAGAGAATGGGAGTCGGACAGGATAAGGTATTTTTAAATCTTCACAAATACGGCAATACCTCGGCCGCGTGTATACCGGTAGCTCTTACCGAAGCGTATGCGGCGGGGAAATTTGCAAAGGGCGACAAGATAGTGCTTGTCGGATTCGGCGGCGGTCTTACATGGGGCGCGGCGCTTTTGGAATGGTAAAAGGTCTGTCGAAAAAAAGAGAGGAGCAATGTTATGAATACAAGATTATGCAGTCTTTTAGGTATTGAGTATCCCATTATACAGGGCGGTATGGCATGGGTGGCAACGGCCGAGCTGGCTGCCGCCGTATCAAACGGAGGCGGACTGGGACTTATCGCCGCAGGCGGCGCGCCGGCGGAGGCAGTAAGAGAGCAGATCCGTAAGGCGAGAACTCTTACAGATAAGCCCTTCGGCGTCAATGTAATGATGATGTCGCCGTTTGCGGATGATATAATGAAGATGCTTACAGAGGAAAAACCGGCGGTAGTCGCCACCGGCGCGGGCAATCCCGCTAAGTATATCCCCGGCTTGAAGGAAGCGGGAATAAAAGTGCTGCCGGTTGTGGCAAGCGTTGCTGTAGCAAAGAAAATGGAGCGTTCCGGCGCGGACGCTATAATAGCCGAGGGCACCGAAGCTGGCGGTCATATAGGCGAGCTTACAACTATGGTGCTTGTTCCTCAAATCGTTGACGCCGTAAGCCTGCCCGTCGTGGCAGCCGGAGGCATAGCGGATCAAAGAGGCGCTGTGGCGGCGTTCGCTTTGGGCGCGGAAGGCATACAGGTGGGAACGAGATTTATATGCTCGACCGAGTGTATAGCGCATGACAATTACAAGCAGGCGGTCATAAAGGCAAAGGATCGCGACGCTGTCGTAACGGGCAGAAGCACGGGCGCTCCCGTAAGAGCCTTGAAGAACAAGCTTACCAAGGAATATCAAAGACTGGAAAGCGAGAACGCCCCGTTTGAGGAGATAGAAAAGCTTGGCGTGGGCGGACTTAGGAGAGCCTTCCAGGAGGGAGACGTTGAAACGGGATCGCTCATGGCGGGTCAGTCGGCGGCTATGGTTCATGAGATTGAGCCGTGCGCCGATATTATAAGATCGTATTTCGAGGGCGCGGAGGAGCTTATCGCGGCAGTGGGAAAGAAGCTTGAAAAGTAAGCGCTTAACGGACGTTTAAACAGAGAGGAGAATACAAGTGGGAAAGACTGCTTTTATATTTGCCGGTCAGGGTGCGCAGAAGGTCGGAATGGGCAAGGAGCTTTACGACAGCTTTGACGTCGCGAAAAAGACCTTTGACGAAGCGTCCGAGGCGTTGGGCTTTGACGTTGCTGAAATGATATTTAACGGCGACGCCGATACGCTGATGATAACCGAAAATACACAGCCGACTATAGTTACGATGAGCGTAGCCGCATTGAGAGTGCTTGAGGAAAAGGGCGCAAAGGCGGATTATGTTGCCGGACTCAGCTTGGGAGAGTATTCGGCGCATATAGCGTCGGGTTCGATGAAATTTGCCGACGGAGTCCGTCTGGTGAAAAAGAGAGGAAAGTATATGCAGGAGGAAGTGCCGCAGGGCGTGGGAACGATGGCTGCGATAATCGCGCTTACTCCGGAGCAGGTGCGCGAATGTTGCAAAGAGGCGTCGGCATACGGCATATGCGAGCCGGCAAACTTCAACTGTCCGGGGCAGATAACCGTGTCGGGCGAGACGGCGGCTGTTGAAAAATGCTGCGAGATCGCCAAGGCGAAGGGCGCGAAAAGAGCTATGGTGCTTGCCGTGTCGGCGCCGTTCCATTGCTCGATGCTGAAGGGAGCGGGCGAAAAGCTTGCCGCGGAGCTTGAAGGCGTGGAGCTTTCGCCGATGAAAATACCGGTTATTACAAACGTGACCGCCGATATTGTCGCGTCTGTAGACGACATAAAGCCGTATCTTATCAGACAGGTATCCTCGTCTGTTCTGTGGGAGGACAGCGTGAGAAGGATGCTTGCCGACGGGACGGACACTTTCGTTGAGATAGGGCCGGGAAAGGCTTTGTCGGGGTTTGTGAGAAAGATCGCAAGGGATGTTACGGTGTGCAACGTCGAGGATATGGCGTCGCTTGAAAAGACGGCGGAAATACTCGGACTGTGATCGGAAAAGGAGAATACAATGCTAAAAGGAAGAACAGCAATAGTAACGGGTTCCGGCAGGGGCATAGGCAAGGCGATAGCTTTAAAGCTTGCTTCGCTGGGCGCCAATGTGGTTATAAACGATATTCCTCAATCGGCGGACGCTGATGCCGCAAGCGAGGAGATAAAGGCTCTGGGCGTAGGCTCGATCGTGGTAAAAGGCGATGTGAGAAGCATTGACGATGTGAAAAAGCTTGTCGATACTACGGTAAAGACATTCGGCGGAGTTGATATTTTCGTAAATAACGCAGGTATTACCCGTGACGGATTGATGCTTCGGATGAGCGAGGACGATTGGGATATGGTAATGGACATAAATCTCAAAGGCGCTTTCAACTGCATCAAGACCGTTGTAAGACCGATGATGAAGAAAAGAAAAGGCTCGATTATAAATATTTCTTCGATAGTGGGAGTTATGGGAAATCCCGGACAGGCGAATTACGTTGCGTCAAAGGCGGGGCTTATAGGTCTTACAAAGACCACGGCGAAGGAATTTGCGTCGCGCGGCATACGCTGCAACGCTGTCGCGCCCGGGTTTATTCGCTCGGCTATGACAGATGTGCTAAGCGATGATACGAAGAAAAAATATCTTGAAGGCATACCTCTGGGACAGTTCGGCACTCCGGACGACATCGCCGATGTGGTGGCGTTCCTCGCGTCGGATATGTCATCTTATGTGACGGGACAGGTAATCCATGTAGACGGCGGACTCGTGATGTAGCCTGTTTTGTAAAGGAAAAAATTTCATAAAATTAAAAAAAACAGTTGACTAACGGAAATTTATATACTATAATATGTTATATTATTGATAAGAGAAAAGCGGCAATACCGCATACTCTTCAATATATCAAGGCAATAAGGGCGTATATATGACGCTTTGGCGGAAGGAGGTGCGGTAAATGAGCGAATTTGATAGAGTTAAGGCTGTTGTAGTTGATCAGCTGGGGGCTGATGAGGCTGCTGTAACACCGGAGGCATCGTTTGTTGATGATCTGGGCGCTGATTCATTGGACATCGTAGAGCTTATAATGGGTTTGGAACAGGAATTTGATATAGAGATCCCCGATGAAGATGCGGAGAAGATCAGCACTGTCGGTGATGCTGTGACTTATATTAAGGAACACGCGTGATCCGATCACGCATAGTCATTGCCGCGCTTTCGGGCGCGGCAGTACCGTAAAAACACGAATAATTTCGTTTTATATATATTTTTTTGTGACGATTTATACGGGAGGAACAAAATGAGAAGAGTAGTAGTGACCGGCGTCGGCGCGGTAACTCCGATAGGCAATAATGCCGCGGATTTCTGGCAGGCGATAAAAGACGGCGTATGCGGCATAGATAAAGTAACACGCTTTGATGTGACCGGATACAAGACCCAAATCGCCGGAGAAGTAAAGGATTTCGACCCGGCACAGTTTATAGACAGAAAAGACGCAAGGAAAATGGACCGCTATACTCAGTTTGCGGTTGTGGCTGCCGAGGAGGCTGTAAAGCAGGCGGGACTTGATATAAAAAACAGCGAGGATCCGTGGAGAGTAGGCGTTATCACAGGCTCTGGCATCGGAGGCATACAGACCTTCGAGGAACAGCACGCGACCTTGGAAACGAGAGGCCCCGGACGCGTAAGCCCGTTTTTTATCCCGATGATGATAGCCAACATGGGCGCCGCCCAGATAGCCATACGCACGGGCGCTAAAGGCGTGAACGAGAACATCGTTACAGCCTGCGCTTCCGGCACAAACGCGGTGGGAGAGGCGTTCAGGCATATCAAATACGGCACAAGCGATGTTATCATAGCGGGCGGAGCCGAGGCTGCGATCACACCGTCGGCATTTGCCGGCTTTTGCAATATGAAGGCGATGTCCACAAGAAACGACGATCCGAAAACGGCTTCAAGACCCTTCGACGCGGAGCGCGACGGCTTTGTTTTAAGCGAGGGCGCGGGATTTTTGGTGCTTGAGGAGCTTGAACACGCGAAGGCGCGCGGAGCGAATATAATAGCCGAGATGACAGGCTACGGCGCTACGGACGATGCGTATCATATCACATCCCCCGTACCCGGCGGCGAAGGCGGCGCCAAGGCAATGGAGCTTGCGATAAAGGACGCCGGCATTGAACCGAAGGATGTTGACTACATCAACGCTCACGGCACATCGACGAAGTACAACGATCAGTTTGAAACGGAAGCCGTCAAGAAGGTATTCGGCGACGCTGCGGGCAAGGTAATGATAAGCTCGACAAAATCGATGACGGGACATCTTCTGGGCGCCGCGGGCGGCGTTGAGGCGATCATATGCGCTCTGGCCCTGAACGAGGGATATGTTCCCGCGACTATCAACTATAAAAATCCCGATCCCGATTGCGATCTTGATATTGTGCCGAACGAGGGCAGAAAAGCGGATATAAAGTACGCAATATCTAATTCGCTTGGCTTCGGCGGTCATAACGCGACGGTAGTATTAAAAAAGTACACGGATTAGAGCCTTATGCGAACAGGCTCTGATAATATAAGGGCTGTTCCGAGGGACGGCCTTTGTGTATATTCGGACGTTTCGGGCGGCGGGAGGTATTTTGCCGCCCGAAACAGATATGCACAGATACAAAAACGTTCTTAGCGGGAAAATTTCATCTTGATACAGTACGGTTAAGAATATTTTTGCGTCTGTGAGAAAGGAACGGTTATGTTTAGCGAACGGGAGATTGCCGAGCGCGAAAGAAAGCTCGGCTATACATTTAAGAATAAAAAACTTCTTGAAATGGCTTTGACACACAGATCCTATGCCAATGAGAATATTGCGAAGGACAATCAGCGGCTTGAGTTTCTGGGCGATTCGGTGCTGAGCATCATAGTAAGCACGAAGCTGTTTTTCGAGGCGCCTGAGGGCAGAGAGGGAGTTTTAACAAAGCTAAGAGCAAGCCTTGTAAGCGAGAGGGGACTTCTGATCCCCGGAAGAAGGCTTGGTCTTGGGGATATGATGCAGTTCAGCACGGGCGAGATAAAAATGGGCGGCAGAAACAAGGATTCGGTGATAGCGGACGCGTTTGAGGCGGTGCTGGCGGCGATATATCTCGACGGCGGCATGGAAGCCGCCGAAAAATGGCTTATGAGCGTCATGGGCGATGAGCTGCACAATACCGTGGAGCATGGCTGGTCGAGCGATTACAAGAGCGAGCTGCTTGAATGGGTGCAGAAGTATATGCAGGGCAGCGTTATATCATACGAAGAGCTTGGCGAAAGCGGGCCGCCGCATAATAAGAGATTCCATATGGCTGTATGTGTAGACGCCAGACAGCTTGGCGACGCCGTGGGCAGGACTAAGCAGGCAGCTGAACAGGATTCGGCGTCGCAGGCGCTTGCAAAGCTGAGAAAAGAAATATGAAATACTGCAACATACCTATATTTGTGCCGCACAGAGGATGTCCGTTCGCGTGCGTGTTCTGCAATCAGGGGCATATAACAGGCTCCGGCAGCCGCGTTACGGGAGAGGACGTTACAAGGCTTATAACAGACTCTCTTGCCACCATAGGCGGCAGAAGGACGGAGGCGGCGTTTTTCGGAGGGAGCTTTACGGGAATACCGGCCGAGGAACAGGAGGAGCTTCTGTCGGCGGCGTATGAGTTTATAAAAACAGGCGCCCTTGCCGGTATACGTCTTTCCACAAGACCGGATTATATAGATACGGAGGTCCTTGACAGACTGCAGCGCTACGGCGTTACGACAATAGAATTGGGCGTTCAGTCGATGGACGCGGAGGTTTTAAGGCTTTCGGGACGCGGACACAGCGCCCGTGACGTGGAAAAAGCCGTCGCGCTCATAAAAGGATACGGCTGCTTTGCGCTGGGGCTTCAAATGATGACGGGACTGCCGGGCGATACGCCGCAAAAATCAATCGAAACGGGACGCGCCATAGCGGCGCTGAAGCCGGACATTGTGAGGATATATCCAACGCTGACGATCAGGGACACGGAGCTTGAAAGAATGTACCTCGCGGGGGAGTATAAGCCGCAGACGCTTGAGGAGGCGGTATCGGTATGCAAAGAGCTTCTGAAGATATTTGACAAAGCCGGCATAACGGTAATACGCGTGTCGCTTCAGACGACAGACGAGATATGCGAGGGCGGATCCGTTACAGCGGGACCGTACCATCCGAACTTCAGGGAACTGGTCGAGGGCGACATGATATATGACGAGATGATGCCGCTTTTGGAGAAGAACAGGGGTAAAACGCTGTGCCTTGAATACCCGTCAAATATTGCGCCGAAAGCGCGGGGTTACAAGAGAAGAAATATTGCGCGCGCGCAAAAGGAATACGGAGTTACGCTTAAGATAAGCGCGGAACGGAGTGTGTAAATTTGTTACTTAAAAGACTGGAGCTGCAGGGATTCAAGTCCTTTGCGGATAAGACAGTGCTGGATTTTGAACAGGGCGTTACCGCCGTAGTCGGACCGAACGGAAGCGGGAAAAGCAATATATCCGACGCTATACGGTGGGTCATGGGAGAGCAGAGCGCAAAGTCGCTTCGCGGCTCAAATATGCAGGACGTGATTTTTTCCGGCACCGAAACCCGCAAGCGCGTCAGCTACGCCGAGGTAAGCCTTGTGCTTGACAACACCTCTCATGTATTTGACCTTGATTATGACGAGATCATCGTAACAAGACGCGTATTCGCGTCGGGCGAAACAGCGTATCAGATAAACCGTTCAAACTGCCGTCTTAAGGATATACACGAGCTGTTTATGGACACGGGTCTGGGACGGGACGGCTATTCGATAATCGGTCAGGGCAATGTGTCGCAGATACTGTCCACAAAGGCGGAGGACAGAAGAAGCCTGTTTGAGGAAGCCGCCGGCATCTCAAAATACAAATACCGCAAGGAAGAAGCGGCGAGAAAGCTTGTGTCCGTTGAGGAAAATCTCACGCGGATACAGGATATAGCGGGCGAGCTGGAAACGCAGATAGAGCCTTTAAGGCGGCAGTCGGAAAAGGCAAGAAAATATATGGAGATGTACGGCGAGCTTAAAACGCTTGACGTGAGCATAAGCGCCGTCAGCCTTGAGCGCAACGCCGTATCGGTGAAAAAGCAGCAGGAGCTGTGCGACGGTATTAACGGCGAGCTTGAGGGAATCAGACAGCGTGAAGCCGAGACGGAGAGCCGTTTGCAGAGGCTTTATGAGCAGTCGCGCGAGGCGGATTCGCAGCAGGCGGAAAATCACAGCCGTCTGTCCGAAAACCGCCGCCTGCGCACAGAGCTTGACGGAGCGGTTTCCATCGCGCAAAATAATATCAAAAACAACAACGCCCGCATAGGCGCGCTCATATCGGAAAGAGCCTCCCTTGAAAAGCGCATAGCGGACACGGGTGAGGAAATAGCGGAATTTAAACGCGAGCTGGAGGAAAAGAACGGTCAAGCGGAAAAGATCACAGAGTCTTTCAGGCATGAAAAGGCGGAGATAGACGGAATAGAAAAGCGCCGCGCCGAGGTGTACGCCGCATCGGAGGAATGTAAGGCGGACATAATCGAGAAGATGAACGAGATTTCATCGAAGAAGGCTCAGGCGGAGGGCATAGAACGGCTTCGGAAGAATTTCCTCGAACGCCGTGACACGCTTGAATCGGAGCTTGACGCTTTCAGACAGGACGCCGAGGACAGAAAACGGGAGCTTGCCGAAAATGAAGCGGTCATAGCCGATACGGAGAAAAAGCGCGATAAAATGCGCGCCCGCCTTGATGAGAGCGTCAGAAGAAAAGCGGAAAAGGAACGCGTGCTTGCCGAGAGTACCGCGAGGTATAACGAGCTTAGGATTGAGTATAATAAACGCGAGTCGCGCCGGCGTATATTGGAGGATATGGAAAATTCCTACGACGGCTACGCTAAGAGCGTAAAAACAGTGCTTACGGCTAAAGAGCTTGCCGATCTGTCCGTTTACGGAACAGTCGCGGGACTGATCGACGTTGACAGAAAATACGTGGCGGCTATGGAAACGGCTCTCGGCGCAGCTGTGCAGAACATTGTCGTTGAAAGCGAGGAGGACGCCAAGGCGGCTATCGCCTATTTAAGAGAACAGCGCGCCGGCAGAGCGACGTTTCTGCCTCTTTCATCCGTGAAGGGACGCGTCCTTGACGAAAAGCGCCGCGTTCAGAAAATGGACGGCTATCTCGGCATAGCGTCGGAGCTTATACGATATGACAGCAGATACGCCGGTATTATGAATAATCTGCTCGGACGCGTCGTGGTAGTCGATAACATAGACAACGGCATCAAAATGGCGCGCGAGTGCGGATATAAATTCCGCATAGTAACGCTTCTGGGCGATGCGCTCAACAGCGGCGGCTCAATGTCGGGCGGCAGTATGAATAAAACCGCCGGAATGATCTCAAGAGCTTCCGAGATAAAGGAGCTTGCGTCGGAGATAAGCCGCATAACCGAAGAAGCGCGCAGCGTAAAGCGCGGTATTGAAACGGTAAACGCCGAGCTTCAAACCGTGTCGGAGTCAGCTGAAACGTATTCGGCAATGCTGAGAGAATACGAGGACGCCATACTCCGCGCCGAAAATTCGCTGTCGCATTTGAGGGATCTGATAGAAAACGGCGGCAGCGAGGAGGAAAGCTGTCTTTCGGAGCTTAGCCGGATAGAGGAGCAGCTCGACGCTACCGGAGATGATATAGCCGATATTTTAGAAAGCGTCAGGGGCATGGAATCGGAGATAGAAAAGCTCCGTGAAAACGCGGCAAAGCTTGATGAAAAGCACAGCGAGCTGAACCAGACAAAGGAGGAGCGTTCGCAGGCGCTTATGGACGCGACCATGACACTTGGCGTCGTGCGTAAAGACGCGGATGTTTTGAAGGAGAAGATAGCTTCATCGGAGCGCGATGTGCAGAGCATAAAGTCGGAGATTGAAGCAAAGCAGCGCGCCGAAGAAGCTCTTTTGGAGGAAAACGGCCGCTACGGCAAGGAAATACAGTCGCGCCGCGAGGCTGCGGAGCAGACGGATATTGCCGCGGAGTCGATACAGTCGGCTATAGACGAAACAACGGAACGGAAGCGGAAAATCATAGCCGGACTTGAAAGGATCCAGTCCTCCGGCAAGGAGCTTACGGACAGAATAATTCTTCTGCAAAAGGAGCTTGCCTCGGCTGAAACAAAGAGGGCTAAGCTTGATATGGAGCGCGAAACGATAATCAACCGTTTGTGGGATGAGTACGAGCTTCCGGCATCGGAGGCGGCTGCCATGAAGGGTGACATCGGCGATGAAAAGGAAGCCGCCGCGCGGCTGAAATCGTTAAAAGCGTCCATGAAGGCTCTCGGCCACGTCAATATGGAATCGATAGAGGAGTATAAAAACGTTAAGGAAAGATTTGAATTTCTGTCGGCGCAGAAGGCGGACCTTGAAAAGTCGAGGGACAACCTCAACAAGATAGTCGAATCCATGGGCGAACTTATGGAGGAGCATTTTACCAAGCAGTTCGCGGTCATAAACGAAAGCTTCGAAAAGGTATTCAGGGATCTTTTCGGAGGCGGGCACGGGCGGCTGTATCTGTCGAATCCGGAAAATGTGCTTGAAAGCGGGATCGAGATAGAGGTGCAGCTTCCGGGCAAGGTTCGGCAGAACATAAACCTGTATTCCGGCGGAGAAAAGTCGTTTATAGCCATCGCGCTTCTGTTTGCGATACTGAACGTAAAGCCGACGCCGTTTTGCATACTTGACGAGATCGACGCCGCCTTGGATGACGTTAATGTGGCGCGTTTTGCCACTTATCTCAAAAACTATCTGTCGGAATCGCAGTTTATTGTTATTACCCACCGCCGCGGCACAATGGAGGCGGCAAACATTCTTTACGGCGTGACCATGCAGGAGAAGGGCGTTTCAAAGCTTTTGAGCCTGCAGATAGATGATGTGAGCGGCGATATGGCAAAATAAGGAACACCGATCAATAAATAAAGGAACGATAAAGCATGGGAATTTTTGAAAAACTTAAACAGGGACTTAACAAGACAAGAAACGCAATATCCGATCAGGTAAACAACGTATTTAAGGTATTTGTCAAGGTGGATGAGGAGCTTTTTGAAAATCTTGAGGAAGCTCTTATAATGGCGGATATAGGCGTTGAAACGTCATCGTATATAATAGATGAGCTGCGTGACAGGGTAAAGAGAAAGCGCATCAACGACGGCAACGACGTCAAGGAGGAGCTCAAAGCCGTCATAAGCGAGATACTTACCGAGCAGGACACCTCTATGAAGATAGCGACGACGCCGTCCGTGGTGCTTGTTATAGGCGTCAACGGCGTGGGAAAGACCACCAGCATAGGAAAGCTTGCGGCGCATTATAAAGCCGAGGGCAAAAGAGTGCTTCTCGCTGCGGCGGATACGTTTCGCGCGGCGGCTATAGATCAGCTTGCGATCTGGGCGGAGCGCGCGGGCTGCGATATAATAAAGCACGCGGAAAATTCCGATCCGGCGGCGGTTGTGTATGACGGCTGCTCGGCAGCAAAGGCGAGAGGCGCGGATATACTTATATGCGACACCGCCGGCAGACTTCACAACAAGAAAAATCTTATGGCGGAGCTTGCGAAGATAAACCGTGTCATAGACCGCGAGCTGCCCGGAGCGGACAAGGAAGTGCTTCTGGTGCTTGACGCGACTACCGGACAAAATGCGGTAAGTCAGGCGAAGCTTTTCAAGGAGGCGGCTGATATAACCGGCATAATCCTTACCAAGCTTGACGGTACGGCAAAGGGCGGCATAGTTATTTCCATAACGAAGGAGCAGGCGATACCGGTGAAATTTGTCGGCGTCGGAGAGGGTATTGACGATCTTCAGGAGTTTAACGCATCGGATTTTGCAAGGGCGATTTTTGAAGATGAGGATCAGTAATGCGCGAAAGGTATAGAAGATGAAAGACACCGAGATGCAACAGATCAACAACACGGCGGAAAATAAGGATGTGCATAGGAACCACCGCGAACGTATGCGCTCAAGGCTCCATAGATTCGGCGCGGAGGCTATGGAGGAGCATGAGATTTTGGAAGTGCTTTTGTATACCACGATAAAGCGCGAGAACACAAATCCCATAGCGCACAGACTTATCGACAGGTTCGGAAGCCTGAGAGGAGTTCTTGAAGCGGATTGCGAGGATCTTTTAAAGGTGAACGGCGTCGGAGTACAGTCGGCGCAGCTTATAAATACTCAGCTTGATTTTTTCAGAGCGTATTTAAACAGCGGTCTGGATCTGTCGAATATGAAGCTCACCGGCGACAATGTCGGAGAGTATGTGACAAATCGTTTCATGCATTTGACCGAGGAGCGGGTGCAGATGATATGCCTTACCGCCGACGGTTACATCCTTGCCGACGAAAAGGTCTGCGGCGGAGGTATTTCATCGGCGAACTTTGATATAAGGAACATTGTCGAAAAGGCGCTGAAACACAACACGCGCATAGTGCTGCTTGCGCACAATCATCCGTCGGGCAATATAGAGCCGTCGGCGCTGGACTGCGTTACCACGGAAGTGCTTCGCGCTATGTTTGGGATACTCGGCATAAGGCTGTGGGATCACCTGATAGTATCGGGTAAAAAATACAACAGCGTATTTCAGTGGATAAAGGATTTTGGCAAGCAAGAAAGCCTGCCTTCGCGATCCGAAAAGTAAACGGTAAAAGAGGGGTGCTGTCAGGCGCAGCGCCCTTTTTTATTGCGCTACAGCTTTCGGTATACGGTGACAAGCATGGTTATAAAGCAGGCGCCTCCGCCTATGAGATTCGACACAGGCTCCGCCAAAAACACTCCCTCTGCGCCGAAAAATCTCGGTAATATGAACACGAGCGGAGTCACTATTATTACTTTTCTGAACACAGAGAAAAAGATCGCCTGTTTTGCGCGTCCCAAGGCCGTGAACACCGTCTGCCCCGAAAACTGCATTGCCATAAGAAAGAAGCCGAAGAAGTATATCTTCATTGAAGAAGCCGCCGTATGCACAAGCTCCTCGTCATGCGAGAAGATGTTTACAAAAAACGACGGGAACTTCCATACTATAAACCACATAACGAGCGAATACACAATCAGCATACCCGACATAAGGCGGATAGCCTCTTTTACGCGGCCGTTTTGTCCGGCGCCGTAGTTAAAGCCCATGATAGGCTGTGCGCTGTTTGAAAAGCCCATGACAGGAAGCGATATGACCTCGCGCACGGAATTGATGATAGTCATAGCGCCTATGTACACGTCGCCTCCGTAGATGCCCAGGTTTATGTTGCATACCATCTGCACTATACTGTTGGTGACAGCCATCATAAAGCCGGAAAGTCCTATGCCGGTTATACGCTTTATCCTTGCGGCAGAGCAGGGAAGGAACCCGCGCTCAAGCTTTATTACTGCGCGCTTGCCGGTAAGATAGCGAAGCGTCCATACCGCGGAGCAGAACTGCGCTATGACCGTAGCGACCGCGGCGCCCTTGATACCCCAGCCGAGACCGAATATCAGGATCGGGTCAAGGATAACATTAAGCACCGCGCCTATAGCGACAGTCATCATGCCGGTCTTTGCCGCGCCCTGAGCGTTTATGAAGGAATTGAGTCCCAGGCTTATCATAACAAAGGTGCTGCCCAGAAGGTATATCGTTATGTACTCGTTCGCGTAAGAGAAGGTGTCCGCTCCGGCGCCCAAAGCATACAAAAGAGGTTTTTTGAATATAAGACCCAGAACCGTAAGCGACAGACCGAGGACGATGAGCATGGTAAAAGAGTTGCCCAGCAAATACCCTGCTTCGCGCGAGTTGCCCTTGCCGCGCTCTATCGAAAACAGCGGCGCGCCGCCGGAGCTTATCAGATTGGAAAACGCCGACACGATAGTTATCAGCGGCAGACATATGCCAAGCCCCGTTATAGCCGAGGAGCCGCCGTCTATTCTGCCTATAAATATTCTGTCAACTATATTGTAAAGCACATTGATAAACTGTGCCAGCGTCATCGGAACAGCCAGCCTTATTATGGCGGACAGGATGCTCCCTTTTGAAAAATCATCGCGTGAAACAGCGTTTGACGCCATTTTTGTCATCTCTTTTCGTCTTTCTTAATATACATATATTATATCATATTTAAAA
>CAZCZR010000008.1:23285-44440 GCA_964503455.1 uncultured Lachnospiraceae bacterium
CATA
This sequence comes from uncultured Lachnospiraceae bacterium, assembly GCA_964503455.1. GTDB lineage: Bacteria > Bacillota > Clostridia > UBA1381 > UBA1381 > CAZCZR01. Next base: position 23,290 of record CAZCZR010000008.1, read on the forward strand.
CGGCAGTTTATATATTTTGACGGTTTGAACGGCTGATTTTTGTACATAATGCAAAAATATAAAAAAATTTTTATCTTTCGCTTGACAAATGACGGGTAAAGTAGTAAACTAATAATAGTTAGAAAATCCTAACTCACTGTTTTATGTATAGTCAGACAATTATAATTATCTGCACATTAAGGAGGAAGCTATGATGCCTTTATCAATGATGGATACCGGAACGTGCTGCACTGTCGCGGGAATAAACGGCAGGGACAAGACAAAGAAATTTTTGGAAAATCTCGGCTTTGTCGAGGGTGAAACTGTCACGGTAATTTCCGAAATTGCGGGCAACATGATCGTCTGCGTGAAGGATACGCGCGTGGCTATAGACAGAAAAATGGCGTGCCGCATAATGTGCGACCGCTGAATTATATTAGGAAAGGAACAACGATATGGGTACATTAAGAGATGTGGCGTGCGGAAGCAGTGTTAAAGTGCGCCGTATAGGCGGCGAGGGCGCTGTAAAAAGACGCATTATGGATATGGGTATCACAAAAGGCGCTGAAATCTATGTAAGAAAAGTCGCGCCGCTGGGGGATCCGATAGAGATCACGGTTCGCGGGTATGAGCTTTCCATAAGAAAAGCCGACGCGGAAAATATTCTGGTTGAATAGGGTGTGCCGGAATTAACGGTACTTATACAGTACGGTTAGTTTAACACAACTAACATATAAAGAAAGGATAGGTTATTCAAAATGGCAATAACAATAGCGCTTGCCGGAAACCCGAACTCGGGAAAGACAACACTTTTTAACGCGCTTACAGGCTCGAATCAGTTTGTCGGCAACTGGCCGGGAGTTACAGTCGAGAAAAAAGAGGGCAGACTCAAAAATCACAAGGACGTGACGATAATGGATCTGCCGGGTATATATTCGCTTTCGCCGTACACTCTTGAGGAGGTTGTGGCGAGAAACTATCTTATAAGCGAGAAACCGGACGCGATACTGAACATAGTGGACGGAACGAATATTGAGAGAAATCTCTATCTCACAACTCAGCTTACGGAGCTGGGTATTCCGGTAGTTATAGCGGTAAACATGATGGACGTGGTGGAAAAAAACGGCGATACCATCAATGTAAAGAAGCTTTCGGAAAAGCTGGGCTGCGAGATCGTTACCATTTCGGCTCTTAAGGGTACGAACATAGACAAAGCGGTACAAAAGGCGACAGAGCTTGCAAGGGCGAAAAAGAGCGCCGCTCCCGCGGGAAGATTTTCGGGCGAGGTCGAAGGCTACATAGCCGAGATCGAGGCGAAGCTTGAGGGAGTGCCCGAAAGTCAGAAGCGTTTTTACGCCATAAAGCTGTTTGAGCGCGATGACAAGATCAAGGACATACTTGCCAAGGTTCCGGATGTTGAGAGCATTATCACCAAAGCGGAGGACGCTATGGACGATAACTCGGAAAGCATTATCACCAACGAGCGCTATGAATACATATCCTCTGTGATAACGGGAAGCTACAAAAAGAAAAGCAAGGGCATGACCGTGTCGGATAAGATCGACCGTGTTGTTACGAACCGTATTCTTGCGCTGCCCATTTTTGCTGTTGTTATGTTTATTGTGTACTACATTTCGGTAACAACGGTGGGAACTCTCGTAACGGACTGGACCAATGACGGACTGTTCGGCGACGGCTGGCATTTGTTCGGCATAGGCTCTGGCGAGTATGAGGAAGTAATAACGGAATACGCGGCGGAAAATATCTGGACGGACGAGGTAACGGCTACGGTGGAATCGGCTGCCGAAGCGGGCGTTATCGGCGCGGAGGATATACTCGCCGCCATTGAGGACGAGGATTTCGGAGCGTTTGACGAAGCATACGGATCATACGGCGATTCGCTTGCGGAAGAGGGATTTGATATATCGGAAACCGTAGACGCCGCGCTGGAATCGGAAGAAGCGCCCGACACATCGGAATACGGCATATGGGTACCCGGAATACCTGTTTTGATAGAAAGCGGTCTTGAAGCGCTCGGAACGGCGGATTGGCTTAACAGTCTTATTCTTGACGGTATAGTAGCCGGTGTCGGCGCTGTGCTTGGATTCGTTCCGCAGATGCTTGTGCTGTTTATCATGCTGGCGTTCTTGGAGTCGTGCGGATATATGGCAAGAATAGCGTTTATCATGGACAGAATATTCAGGAAATTCGGTCTTTCGGGTAAATCCTTTATACCTATTCTTATAGGAACAGGCTGCGGCGTGCCGGGTGTTATGGCGTCAAGAACCATCGAAAACGACCGCGACAGAAAAATGACTATCATGACAACGACGTTTATCCCCTGCGGCGCAAAGCTGCCTATCATCGCTCTTATAGCGGCGGCGTTGTTCAATAACGCATGGTGGGTAGCGCCCAGCGCATACTTCATGGGAATAGCGGCGATCATCACATCGGGTATAATTCTTAAGAAAACAAAGATGTTCGCGGGAGATCCCGCCCCGTTCGTTATGGAGCTGCCCGCTTACCGTATGCCGACATTGGGCAATGTGCTTCGCAGTATGTGGGAAAGAGCATGGTCGTTTATCAAGAAGGCGGGAACGATAATCCTTCTGTCATCGATCATTATATGGGCAGGAAGCTCTTTCGGACCTTACGGCTTCAATCCGGATGCAGAGCTTTCGGAAAGCTTCCTCGGCATATTCGGCAACGCTGTTAAATGGATATTCGCGCCTTTGGGCTTCGGCGATGCAACGGCGGCTGTCGCTACGATAATGGGTCTTGTAGCGAAGGAAGAGGTTGTCGGCGTATTCGGAGTGCTTGACTTCGAGGGTCTGACAAAGATAGCGGCATATTCATTCCTGGCGTTCAACCTTCTGTGCGCACCGTGCTTTGCGGCTATGGGAGCTATCAAGCGCGAGATGAACAGCGCTAAATGGACATGGTTCGCGATAGGTTATCAGTGTGTATTCGCTTACGCTGTAGCGCTTTGCATTTATCAATTCGGCACAGTGGCGGCGAATGGTTTCGGAATAGGTACGGCGGCTGCGGTGATTATAGCGTTAGTGTTTATATACCTGCTTGTAAGACCGTATAAGGAAAGCGTGACGCTTAAATCGGCGGTACGCGGTTGAGAATAGAGGTTAAGGCTATGATAGCTACGATAGTAATAAGCGTTTTGATCATTGCCGGCATTGCCGCGCTGATCGCGGGACTCATAAGGGATAAAAAGTCCTGCAACGGCTGCTGCGGCGGCTGCGCGGGATGTTCCATGTCGGGTTCGTGTCATCGCGGCGACGCAGATAAAAAGTAAACATAATTTCCGGGATCGGAGGGAAGAAATTCCTTGCCGATCTCGGAACTTTTTTATTTAACGGTTGTATTTTGGAGAAAAATGTGATAAAATATAATCAGTATAAAATATTGTAAGGAGCTGCGGCTTTTATGGAAGAAAGAATAAAAAACATATCAAAATCCGAGGTGATGACGCTTAAGGATCAGGTGGAGTACCGCGACGGCGAGGTTGTGAGCAAGACTCTGGCGCAGAACAGCGCACTCAGCGTAACGCTGTTTTCCTTTGCGAAAGGCGAGGAAATAAGCACGCACGCATCGGGCGGTGACGCGTTCGTAACCTGCCTTGACGGCGTGGGCGAGATAACCGTTGACGATAATAAGTATGAGCTTCACGAGGGCGAATCTATAGTGATGCCCGCAGGGCATCCTCATGCGGTATACGCAAAGGAACAGTATAAGATGCTGTTGGTTGTTGTATTCTGATTTTAAAAATTGACAGGGGTTTTAAACGAAGGAAATAAAGGAAGGGGAAAATATGTTTAATGTGCAACCGTTTAAGGAAACGATAGAAAGGTTTGCCGCAGGGGAAATCGACACAAAAGTATACAAGGGCATATCGGGCGGCTACGGCACCTATGCGCAGAGGGGCGGCAAGGCCCATATGATAAGGCTGCGTCTGCCGGGAGGCGATATTTCGCCCAAACAGCTGCGCTTCATCGCTGACATGGTGAAAAAGCATGGCATAGAGCTTATCCACACCACGACTTGTCAGACTGTACAGCTGCATAACCTTGCGCCCGAGGCTGTGTGCGATATAATGGAAAAAGCGCAGGAAGTCGGCATTTTCACAAAGGGCGGCGGAGGAGATCATCCCAGAAATGTTATGGCAACGCCTCTTTCGGGAGTGCGCAAAGACGAGTATTTTGACGTTATGCCCTATGCCAAGGCGGCAACGGAATATCTTCTGCGCCTTGACGACGATATAAAAATGCCGCGCAAGCTGAAAGTCGCGTTCTCGTCAGTACCCGAGTCGAACGAGGTACACGCTACCTTCCGCGATCTGGGATTTGTCGCAAGAGAGGACGGCGGATTTGACGTGTACTCGGCGGGCGGCCTCGGCAACGCGCCGAAGCTCGGTCTGCTTACAGCGGAGGCTGTCGATCCCGCCGACACGCTTACCTATATACGCGCCATGGTATTGACTTTCCTTGAAAACGGGAATTATGAGGTGCGCGCAAAGGCGAGAACGCGTTTTATGCGCGATACTCTCGGCGATGAGGGATACCTTGAAGCGTTCAACAGAAATCTTGAAAAGGCAAAAGCGGAAAACCTTCCCAAGATAACTCCCGAACCGTCCGCCGCAAAAACGGGCATAAGGGGAGAATTAAGCGATCCGAGAATCACCGAACAAAAGCAGGACGGACTTTACAGCGTGCTGTATAAGCCCGCGGGCGGAAACGCGGCTCCGGCTGTTATAGAAAAGCTTGCGGCTGCCGCCGAAAAAGCGGACGTAAATCTGCGCCTGATACCTGGAGAGGGAATGTATATCATAAACTGCACCGCGCCCGAAGCGGAGGAATTTCTCGCGATTACATCCGACAGCGGAACGACGCCGATAGAAATGTCAACCTCATGTATAGGCAGCGGCATATGCCAGATAGGACTTCAAAATTCGCAGAAGCTTTTGGGGGAGATACTCTCCGCCGTAAAAGCGGCGAAGGTGTCGGCAAACAGTCTGCCGCCCGTGAGAATATCGGGCTGCACATCCTCGTGCGGAGCGCACCAGACAAATACCATAGGCTTTCAGGGAAGGATGAAAAAGGATGCCGACGGCAAAGCTCAGCCGGCGTTTGCGGTATTTACCGGCGGATGCGAGCTTGGCGGCGGACGCCTCGGCAGCAATACGGCAGTGGTATTCGCATCGGATATACCCGAAATGCTTGTTGAAATAGCCCGCGCGGCGGACGCGTCGGGATTGGATTATTATTCATGGCGGACGCGCTTTCCGGACGCAATGGAGCGGATCATAGAAAAGTATAATTAGATTCACAAGAAAAAGGGCGCCTGCGGGGTGCCCTTAAGTGCGTTTTATAATGTTCGCGGAATTTCTTTTTTATACCGTACATCCTCCATAAATCCGCATTTACAAGCTTACAGCTTACTCACATCAGCGGCGCAAGCAGGCGGAGGATGCTTGAGAATATTTTCTCATAAAGAGGCAGCTCGTCTATATCGCGGTACGACATTTTCTGCGAAAGAGCAAGCGTTGCCTGAAAATCCGCCTCTATATCCGCTATCGCGGGATTGCCGAGCATATATGTTCCGCACTCGTAATGAAGGTACAGGCTCCGAAAGTCGTGGTTGACCGTCCCGACTACAGCGACTTTCCCGTCAGACACCGAGGATTTTGCGTGGATAAATCCGGGAGTGTATTCATATATCTCAACGCCCGCAAACATAAGCTCCTTATAATATGTGCGCGCAAGCATGAACGCATACGGCTTATCGGGGATGTGGGGAAGTATGAGCTTGACCTCGACCCCGCGCCTTGCGGCGTACTTCATTGCCTCCATCATCACCTCGTCAAGGACGAGATACGGCGTCATGATATGCACATAATTCACCGCCGTGTTCAGTATATCAACGTATGTCTGTTCCGCAACATGGTCTTTGTCCATAGGACTGTCCGCGAACGGTATCACAACGCCCATATCTGCGGCTTCCGCGCGAGGTATTCCGCCCTTTACTATATAATTGCCGTATTGCTCGGACGGAGCGCTCTTTTTTTTCATAACGTTCCACATCTGCAAAAACATCACGGTAAAGCTTGCCGCAGCGTCGCCGCATATCTTCACGCCCGTGTCTTTCCAGTGACCGAAACGCTCTTTTTTATTGATATACTCGTCGGCTATGTTTATGCCCCCGTTAAAGGCAACCTTGCCGTCTATTACCGTTATTTTTCTGTGATCGCGGTTGTTCTGATGTGTAGACAGAAGCGGGACCACCTTTGAAAACACCCTGCACTGTATGCCCAGCTTTTCAAGCTGCTTCGGATAATCTGACGGCATCAGATTCACGCATCCCATGCCGTCGTACATGATCCGCACCTCTACTCCCGCGGCGGCCTTGCGGCGAAGTATCTCCAATATCTCCTGCCACATACTGTCGTTAAGGCTTATTATGAAGTACTCCATGAATATGAATTTCTCCGCTTTTTTCAGCTCCGTAAGCATATCCTCGTACATCGCTTCGCCTATCGGGTAATATTTCGTTTCGGTATCGAAGTACGCCGGAAAATGGCAGTAATCGCCGAGATAGCGGACGGCGCCGCAGCTGCTGCCGTATTCCTCCTCAAGGCGAGCCCTTGTTTCGGGCGGCTGGCGCATGAAAAGCATGGACTCCTCCGAATTGCGTGCTATGCGTCTGTTTATTCCCGAGCCGACTATATTGGCGTGCAAAAAGATGTACAAAAGTCCGCCGAGGATCGGTATCATAAGTATAAGCACTATCCACGTTATCTTAAATGACGCGCATGACTCGCGGTTTATCTCATACACCACCAGCACAAACGACAGCAGATTCACAAGGAACCATATAAACTGCATCTTGTCCCTAAGCAGCATATAGCCTCCGGCAAGCAGCGCTATCTGCAAAAGCACCAAAAGCACCGTTATGATCTTTTTGCTGAAAATAATTTTGAAGCTTTTTTCAATAATTTTTTTCATTATAATTCCTCACTGTTTTATTTTACCGGCATTTTGCGCGTTTGACCGCCATGCTTTTATTACGGCATCCGCCTCCGGCAAGCGCCGATTTTATTTCCAAAGCATAAAATCCATTTCGCTAAGCTCCTTTATCCTGCCGTCCGCGTAAGCGTCATAATCCTTATTATCGGACGCGGCTTTTATAGATTCGTAGCCGACTGTTGCCGTTGCCTGCTGAATCTTAAACAGGCGCTTGAAATTATCATACGCTTTCTCCAAGTCCGTATTATCGCGGGTTACAGCCGCAATCCTTGAAGCTGTCATGACTTGGCTTGCCGCCAGTGCGTACTGCCGGTCCAGATCGCTGTTGTACTGCCGCATGGCATAGAGATTATACGCGCCATCGACCTTGTCGTCCAGTCCCGTGATGTTATTTGTCGTGTCTATGGCGAACGTGAACACATCATACAGCGCGGCGGCGTTTTTCAGCACAGGCAGAGCATCCTTCGTTTGGTTGATCTCGTCATCCAGATAGATCTCTGTAAACTTTTTGGAGTATTCCTCCACGGTTTTGGTCCATTCATAGGTGTAGTCGGCGATCAATTCGCTAATGACCTCCTCAACAACTTCACTGGACACCGCGTCGCGAAAAACGCGAAGATAATCAACATTTTTGTTGTAGTCCTGTATAATATACACAAGCCGGTCGGCGGTAAAGCCTGTCCAGTCAACCACCTTGTCCGCCGTTTCCTTTGTGTCCGAAAGCGTTTTGATCATGCAATTCTCGCCATAGAAGTCCGACAGTATCTTGCAGATACCGTCGATCGTCTCGGTAACCGCCGATTTATCCGACACAGTGATCTCGCTGTCGGCGCAGCCGTCGATTTTTGCTATCGCCTGCGTTATTGTTTTCTTTATCAGCCGCTTGTTTTCCTCTTCCCTTGCATCGTCCAAGGATAAGTAGCTTCCCAGAAGCGACTTTGCCCCCTGTTCTATATCCGAGTATGCCTTACCGAGCGCATCCTTCCATTGATCGCGGCTGTCGGTGAAATCGTTAATCTCCGATGTATACGCCGTGAAGTCCGGCAGCGCGTTGTTGATAAGATATGCCACATTGATATTTTCAATATCATTTTCGCTGAGCGGCTCTCCGAGAGTGTCGGGCGAATACGTAATATCCACGCGCTTTTCAGCCTCTGTCCAGTCCACCTGCGCGCCGAGCGATTCGCAAAACGCCCTGAGCGGCACGCACGTGCTGCCGTTCGCCACAACGACCGCGCTGGTCATCTCCCGCCGCGTCCAATTTTCAAAGCAGCTGTCAAACGCCGTCATAAGCTCTGTCGAATCCATTTCGGCAAGCATAACTCTGTCGCCGTGGTTCACATACGCGGTTTGAATATCATCGTTCCAAAGCACCGTGTCGCCCATAGCCTCGGCTATCGCCCTTATCGGCACCATAGTATCGCCGTTGGTCTTGTTCTGAAACGGCTTGCCGTTCGGGAAATTTATCCTCTCGCCGTTCACATACACCTTGACGGTATTGTAATACCTGTACAGGTCATCGCCGCATAAGCCGTTAAAGACAGGCATTTCCGTAAAGGAGTTAATATATGCCGCGCCCTCGTCATACACGGACTTGTCACATTCCTCGCTGTCGTATTCGTTCCATCGCCATACGGGTTTTTGCAAGTCACCCTTAAAATACCTGTCGGTTATTATTGAGGACAGCGCATTTTCTTTAGCTGCATCATCATGCCCGAACAGAGATTGAGTTGACGTAAATACATTAATATATTTCTCCAGAATTGCCGCCTTTGAGGGGCATATCTCACACAGAGTATACCAATATCCGTTTTCATAACAATTTGCAGACCAGATGTTTACCGCGGCATCTCTTCCCCTCAGATATACAGATGTTCCGTCTGTACAGAAGCTGCGTTCCGTAAAATAATTTTCCTCGGGGTGATTCGCCATAAAGAAACCGCCGCTTATTCCGGATACTCCGTATACGCTTTCTCCGTCCTTTATCGGGAATATATCGAGCGAATCGCTTATATCGTTTTCCGCTATCTTGCCGTTGTCATATTCAAAAATTCTCGCGAATTTGTATTCAAAATTCTCGAACGTCTTAAACGTATACGCCGCCACCAGCTCGGCCTGCCCGTCATTGTCAACGTCTATGAGATACGCGTCATTAAAAAGCACGTCATGGTCGGTATACGGTATATGGATCGGAGGCTGATTTTTAAGCGTTTCGACATACTCCTCAAATGCATCCTCCGCGCTTTTCTCCTCTTCCGCCAATGCGCAGGGCATGAGAGCGGTGATCATACACACCGCCGCCAACAGGCTGATAATTCTTTTTTTCATAGTAATCCTCCATGCCGCCTTTAGGCGGCTCAAACCGATAACGCGGAAAAGAAGCCGGCAGATTGCCTTCTTGCGGGACGACGTATGAGTATACTCCCGACCCTTAAAGAGGCGATATGCGAAGCTTATTTTTCACACTAATCTCCCTTTTTCATGCATCAGTGTTTGTCAAGATATGTTATCTCGCCGTTTTCGTCTATAATGTCAATATCGATATATTCTTCCGACGGCACAGGCATATTCTTCTTTTCAAGACGGCTGTTCACGTATTTTTTGATTATATTGAGTATCACCGCCAAGGCGGGCACGCCTATAAGCATACCCGCAAAACCGAACAGTCCGCCGCCGAGCATGATCGCGAGCACCACCCGGAACGCCGTAAGTCCCGCGCCATATATTTTGTCATTGAAGAAAAGCCGAGCTTTTTGTTTTTGCCGTCCATAATGACCTCCGGATCGTCACCTATGCGTACAGACTTTACTTCTCCATTTTCCAGTATCTTGCGCTGTACGGGGGAAGCTCGCTTCCGCCGCCGAAATCGTGAGGCTCGCCGGTTATAAGATCCTCCGCAGTGCCGCAGCCGGCGTCAAAATGCGCCGTTACGGTTTCATCGGAGGCGTTTATCGCCACAAGGACTCTTTCCGTGCCGGTTTTTCTTTCAAAGATGCAGTATTTGTTTTGCAGGACCACCGAACGGAAATCGCCCATACAAAGAGCCTCGCTGTTTTTATGCGCTGCGGCAAGCCTTGAGATCCATGCCGTCAGCTCATTTTCGACAGGCTCGTCAAAGCAGGCGCGAAGCGCGGGATCTCCGTCGCTTTTCGAGGCCTTCGCTCCCCATTCGCTGCCGTAGTATATGCACGGAACGCCCGGCATACCGAAAAGCATCGCGTATACAAGCGGAAGATGCTTTTCATTCGTCAGTATGCTTGCTATCCTTGAAACATCGTGATTATCCGCAAATGACAAAAGATGCTTTCCGCGGTAGAGCGTCCAGTTTTCGGGCCCGAACTGACGAAGCAGGGAATGTACTATCTCAAACATATTCATGCTGTTGAACGAGGAATACAGACCTTTATAGCACTCGTAGTTGGTTGCCGAGTGCAGCATTTCGTCATTTACCCAGCGGTTGTAGTCGCCGTGGAGAAGCTCGCCGAGAAGCAGAAACTCCGGCTTCAAACCGTCCGTGAAGCGGCGAAGCCTTTTCAGGAAATCGAAATCAAGACAGTACGCCACATCCAGACGCAAACCGTCTATATCAAACTCGTCAACCCAGAATCTTACGCTGTTGAGGATATGGTTTATGACCTCCTCGTTTTTGAGGTTCAGCTTTACGAGGTCATAGTTGCCTTCCCAGCCCTCGTACCATAGGCCGTCATTATAGCCGTTGTTGCCGTCAAAGCTGATGTTGAACCAGTCGCGCCAGCGTGAGCTTTGGCGGTTTTTAAGCACATCCTGAAACCGTGAAAAGCCGCGTCCGACATGATTGAACACGCCGTCAAGCACGACCTTTATGCCGTTTTTGTGAAGCTCGGCGCAGACTTGCTTAAAGTCCTCGTTTGTTCCGAGACGCACGTCTATTTTTCTGTAATCCCTTGTGTTGTAGCCGTGAGTGTCGGACTCAAATACGGGAGAAAAATATATCGCGTCGGCTCCTGTCGACTTGATGTGCGGTATCCAATCGATGACTTTTTTTATTCTGTGCGCCTGCACGCCGTCATTTTCAAAGGGCGCGCCGCAAAAGCCGAGAGGATATATCTGATAAAATACACTGTTGTCAAACCACATAATTATTTAGTCTCCTTTAATATTTTTTATGCTTTATTATGTAATATATTGTATTATAACACAATTTAAATGAAAAGTAAAGTTTTTTTATACGCAATCGCACAAGTTGTCCGTATAATAAACAAGACCCGGCTCCTTTTCGTGGGAACCGGGTCTGTTGAAAATGCAGTCTGTCTTATATTTGGTAAAGCAGATCCGTATAAGTCGGGAACGGCCAGTACTTCTTAGCCACTATAAGCTCAAGAGCGTCCGCAACCTCTCTGAGCGAAGCCATTGCCGTAAGGACGTTATCCTTGTAATATGCCGCCGTCTCGAACACATCTGCGTCGGGGACCTTTGAAGCGGCGTCGTCAAGCACATCTATCCTTGCGATAAGATCCTCTACCATGGCCGACGTCTTTTCGACTCTCGCCTTTTCGTTGGGGACCTTGATGCCGACAGCTTCCTTCTGCGCAATACCCGCGACTACGTCGTTTACATAGTCCACGCAGGCGGGAAGGATTTCCTGCTTAGCCATTTCAAGAGCCGTGAGCATCTCGATATGGATAGCCTTTACATAGTCCTCCATAATGATCTCGGTTCTTGTTTCTGTTTCGATAGGCGTGAATACGCCATGCTTAGCAAACAGCTTTATGGACTTTTCCGACTTGAAAGTGGGAACAGCCTCCACCGAGGTCTTGAGATTCGGCAAGCCTCTTCTTTCGGCTTCCTTCACCCATTCATCCGAATAGCCGTTGCCGTTGAAGATAATGCGCTCATGCTTGTTGAAGGTGTCTACGATAAGATCGCCTATTGTCTTTTCGGGATCGCCGGACGCCTCAAGCGCGTCGGCAAACTGCGACAGAGCCTCGGCAACTATCGTGTTTATAACTATGTTGATACCGGCTACCGACTGCTTTGAGCCGGGCATTCTGAATTCAAAACGGTTTCCGGTGAAAGCGAACGGCGAGGTTCTGTTTCGGTCGGTTGTATCCTTTCTGATCGTCGGTATGGCCTCGACGCCGGTCTCAAGCTTTGCAACGGTTTCATCTATCGTAGCCTCTCCGTTTCTAAGAGCTGTGATAACGTGCGTCAGCTGATCGCCCAGATATATGGACACGATCGCCGGCGGCGCTTCGTTCGCGCCGAGTCTGTGATCGTTGGCGGCTGTTGCGACGGACATTCTTAAGATATCCGCATATTCGTCTACAGCCTTTACGACTGCTGCCAAAAACAGCAGGAACTGCTTGTTTTCAAGAGGCTTTCTGCCGGGCTTTAAAAGGTTTTCGCCATCGCTTGTGCCGATTGACCAGTTGTTGTGCTTGCCGGAGCCGTTGATACCCTCAAAAGGCTTCTCGTGAAGCAGACATACCATACCGTGTCTTAAAGCGACCTTTTTCAGAAGCTCCATGGTAAGCTGGTTATGATCGCAGGCGATATTGGTTACCGAATATATGGGCGCCACCTCGTGCTGCGCCGGAGCCACCTCGTTATGCTTCGTCTTGTTAAGCACTCCGAATGACCAAAGCTCCCTGTCAAGCTCTTTCATGAATGAAGAAACTCTTTCCTTGATCTGTCCGAAATAGTGATCCTCAAGCTCCTGACCCTTTGCCGGCGGCGCTCCGTAAAGAGTTCTGCCCGTCAAAAGAAGATCCTTTCTCTGATTGAACAGCTTTGCGTCGGTGAGGAAGTATTCCTGCTCCGGACCGACATATGTTACGACTCTCTTCGGATCCTTGCCGAAGAATTTAAGTACTCTCTTAGCTTCTTTGTTGACAGCCTCTACCGAGCGCAGAAGCGGAGTCTTTTTATCGAGGACCTCGCCCGAATACGAGATGAATGTTGTGGGTATGCACAGCGTGCCGTCCTTAATAAAAGCGAATGAAGTAGGATCCCATGCGGTATAGCCTCTCGCCTCGAAAGTCGCTCTCAAGCCGCCGGACGGAAAACTCGACGCGTCCGGTTCGCCCATTACAAGCTCCTTGCCCGAAAATTCCATAATAACGCTGCCGTCCTCGGCAGGCGCGATGAACGAGTCGTGCTTTTCCGCCGTAACGCCCGTCATAGGCTGGAACCAGTGGGTATAGTGCGTGCAGCCGTTTTCAACAGCCCAGTCCTTCATAGCGTTCGCTACGACCTCGGCTACTCCCGGATCAAGACGCGTGCCTTCGTTTATAGTATGCAGAAGCGATTTGTAGGTTTCCTTTGGCAGACGCTTTTTCATTACAGTCAGGTTAAATACCTTTGAACCGAATATTTCTGCTACAGTTTCCATAATGATTACCTCCTATTTTCCAAACACGGATTAACAAAAAAAGCGTTATATAGTCCTATTCAGGAATATAAAACGCCGTTGTTTGTTGTGTTAATTAAACTTTAATTTAATTATACCACATTTTAAGGAATTGTCAATATGTAAAATGTGAGCAAATTTACATCAGCATCGGGCGCAAAATTGTGCATTGTGGCGATCGCCGCGCTTTTGCGCTTTTTTTGAAAAAGAGGACATTATAAAAAAACAGCAATATTTGATATATTTCTTTCCGTTAGGCAATATACGGTGTTGACTTTTTAAAATCGGGATGATAAAATAAAGAAAACGTTTGAAAAAAACAACGGTGTTACCGTTTTAAGGAGAGTGCGAAAATGGAGAGATTAAAAAGAAAAAACGCGTCCGGACTTACGGAAAGAGTGCTGCAGTTTGGAGAGGGGAATTTCCTGCGCGGCTTTGTTGACTGGATGATAGACCGCTTAAACAAAGAAGCCGGAGGCGACATGGGAGTTGTTGTCGTACAGCCTCTTGCGAGCGGACTTATACCCATGATAAACGAGCAGGACGGACTGTATACGCTGTATCTGCGCGGCCTGCAAAACGGCGAGCGAGTTGAGGAGACGCGTGTTGTTGAGTGCATCACACGCGGTATCGATCCTTACGCCGATACGGACGCGTTCTTTGAGTGCGCGGCAAATCCCGATCTGCGCTTTATAGTATCGAACACGACCGAAGCCGGCATAGAGTACCGCAGCGGCGACAGCGCCGATGATTTCGCCGGCACGACCTTTCCGGGAAGGCTTGCGATGTTTATGAAAAAACGCTTTGACCTCGGTCTTAACGGCTTTGTTCTGCTCCCCTGCGAGCTGATCGACAAAAACGGCGACAACCTCAAAAGGTGCGTTTTAAAATATGCCGCTGATTGGAATTACGGCGATGATTTCGTAAAGTGGGTCAACGAGGAAAATCACTTTACAAACACGCTTGTTGACAGGATCGTGACAGGCTATCCGCGCGACACGGCAAAGGCTATGGAGGAAAAGCTCGGCTATCTCGACAGCATCATTGATACGGCGGAGATATTTCATCTGTGGGTCATTGAGGGCGACAGAAAGTATGCCGAAGAGCTTCCCCTTCACAAGCTCGGCATGAATGTTTTGTGGACGGATGACGTTACGCCCTACAAAAAACGCAAGGTCCGCATACTGAACGGCGCGCATACGATGACGGTGCTTGCGGCGCGTCTTGCGGGACTTGAAACGGTGGGCGATGCGATGGAGGACGGACTTGTATACTCGTTTATGCACAAAGGTCTTTTTGATGAGATCATCCCGACATTGGACCTTCCCAAGGAGGAGCTTGTGCGGTTTGCAAATGACGTTATCGAACGCTTCAAAAACCCGTTTATCAAGCATTATCTGCTTAGCATAGCGCTCAACTCGGTGTCAAAGTTCAGGGTAAGAGTCCTGCCGAGCCTGCTCGGATATATGGAGGAAAAGGGCGGCGAGCCGTGCTGTCTGGTGTTCTCGCTGGCGGCGCTTATCGCGTTTTACCGCACTGACGAGGCGAACGACGATGCGGAGGTGACGGCGTTTATGAAGGACGCCTCCGCGGCGGAGATTCTTGCGCGAAAGGATTACTGGGGATGCGATCTTACAATGCTGCTCCCGTCCGTGGAGAGGTACACGGCGGATATAAACGCAAACGGCATAAGAGCCGCTATGAAAGCGGTAGTTGAGGGTTAAGTCATGAAACAGCTTCGGATAAATAAAAACGACAATGTGGCGGTCATGCTTGAAGGCGAGCTTCGCGGACACAAGGCGGCGCTTAAGGATATAAAGCGCGGCGAAAATATCATTAAATACGGCTATCCTATCGGTCACGCCGTGGAGGATATACCCGCCGGCAGTCATGTCCACACTCATAACCTCAGGACAAATCTAAGCGGCATTACAGATTATAAGTTCGGCTATAAGGGCAGCGGCGCGGCTGTGACGGAGGAACGCACATTTATGGGATATATGCGCGATAACGGAGAAGTCGGCGTCAGGAATGAGATATGGATCGTCAACACGGTAGGCTGCGTCAACAAAATCTCGGAGATCCTTGCGCGCGAGGCCAATATCAGATATGCCGGAGAATGCGATGGCATATTCAATTTCGTTCATCCGTTCGGCTGCTCTCAGCTTGGAGATGATCAGGCTGTCACACAGGCTGTTCTGAAAGGACTTGTGAATCATCCCAACGCCGCGGGCGTGCTTGTGCTTGGACTTGGCTGCGAAAACAACAATATCGGCGTTTTCAGGCAGGTGCTTGGAGATATTGACGAAAACAGAGTGCGGTTTATGAACGCGCAGGATTACGATGACGAGATTGAAAAAGGCCTTGAGCTTATAGGCGAGCTTGCGGAGTATTCAAAAAAGTTCAGACGCACTCCGTGTCCGGTGTCAAAGCTTGTGGTAGGACTCAAGTGCGGGGGCAGCGACGGCTTTTCGGGACTTACGGCGAATCCGCTTATCGGCAGAGTGTCCGACAGGCTGATCGCCATGGGCGCAAGCACGGTGCTTACCGAGGTGCCTGAAATGTTCGGCGCGGAAACGATACTTATGGAGCGATGCAGGGATGAGGAAACATTTTTAAAGACGGTGGAGCTTATAAACGGCTTCAAGGACTATTTTATACGCCACGGCCAGGCGGTTTACGAAAATCCGTCGCCGGGGAATAAAAAAGGCGGCATAACCACTCTTGAGGACAAATCTCTCGGCTGCGTGCAGAAATCGGGCAGCGCCGATGTGGCGGACGTTATCGCCATAGGCGAACACGTTTCAAAGCGCGGACTGAATCTTTTGACGGGACCGGGCAATGATATAGTGGCGATAACGAATCTTACGGCGTCGGGATGCCATATGATACTGTTTTCAACCGGAAGAGGCACGCCTGTCGGCGCGCCCGTGCCTACGGTAAAGGTCGCGTCAAATACGCCGCTTGCCGAAAAAAAACCGCATTGGATAGACTTCAATGCGGGCCCCGTGATAGACGGCGCGGATCTGACGGAGGATTTTTTGGAATACGTGATCTCCGTCGCCGAGGGAAGAAAAACCAACAACGAAAAACACGGCTGCCGCGAGATCTCGATTTTCAAGGACGGTGTAACGCTGTAGTACGGAGAGAAGTATTAAAAGGTTTAAGGGAGCTGTTTAAAAGATCATTTTTAAACAGCTCTCCCTTTTTTCTATCCCCTGATTTTTTATCTTTCCTTTACAATACCGCGCCTGTAGGCTGTTACAAGAGCGTTCAGGTCATCGATTTTTTTGGAGATCGCTTTGCCGCGGTCCGTGTCCTCGACGAGGAGGCGCCTTGGGGCGGGGTCTATCACATCGAGCGTGGAATGGATGTCCTTTTCCTCCTTTATCGCGAGCGATACCGACTCGAAGGCGTCATGCTCCGACAGAAGCAGCCCGTGGGAATTGAACAGCAGAGTATAACCCGCGATGCCTGTCTGCGCCTGATACGCCTTTGAAAGTCCGCCGTCGATAACGAGCAGCTTGCCGCCCGCCTTTATCGGACTTTCTCCCTTCTTTATCTTGACCGGCACATGACCGTTTATTATATGCGCGAACGATTTCGGGTCTATGCCAAATTCCTTAAGTATTTTGTCGCATATCTTCGGATTCTCAACCAGCCGGTAATACGGGTCCTTGATCTCGGTCCATGTTTCCTCGTCAGCGATAAAATATCTTTCAAACGCGGTCATCTTATTCTTGCCGTACAGCGGCGAGTAGCAGCCGCACCACAAAAACCACAAAAAATCCTCCCCGTAAGCCTTATCCTCCGAATTGTGCGGCGCGAAATATCCGTCCCTTGCGATAAGCTCCGCCATATCCAAAAGCGCCTTTCCGCTCACATTATGCCCTTTCAGGTTCACCTCCGTAAACGAACCGTCCTCATTCATCGGCACACAGCCGTGGTAGAGAAGATTGTTGTTGTAGCTCAGATACATAGAGCCTTTGGAATACAGGAATTTCACATGACGCTGCAGCTTCTCGTTGTGCAGAAACGACGTCCGAAGCGACAGCATAAGCTCCTCCTCCTGCGGGGTCAGCTTATACGGATCGGCGGGGTCTATTGTCGGGAAGTTGGTGTCTTTAAGCTTATATGTCTTTCCCTCAATAGTGATCGTGCCGTCAGTGAAGTTTATCTTGTCAAGCATGAGATGGTTCTGCATACGGAACTCCGGATGACGCAGGATGATCTGCCCCTCCAGCTTGAACTGTATAATGGCGATAGCCTTGTGCATCTTTGCCCAGAACAGGGTGTCGTGCTTTGAGATAAGCACCTTGTTCGGATTCCTCGGTATAAAGCAGTCGCACGGATCGTCGCCGTAGGTTTCAAGCGCGAACACCGTAAGAGGACGCATATTGATGCCGTAGCCGTCCTCAAGGCAGTCGAAGTTGGTGTATTTAGTTGAAATGGCGAGGACGTTCGCGATACACGCAAGGCTTCCGGCGGCGGCGCCCATCCATGAAATGTCATGGTTGCCCCACTGTATATCCACCGAGTGATACTCTATAAGCGTGTCAAGGATAATATCCGCGCGCGGGCCTCTGTCGAAGATGTCGCCTATAATATGCAGCGTGCCTATGGCAAGATCCTGTATCAGATGCGATATTGCCACAATGAACTTATCCGCCTGCCCAAGCTCTATTATCGACATTATCGAGGTGTTGTAATAGTTTTCCTTGTCGTTGCCGGGGTCTGTATTGGCGTGGATAAGCTCGTCGATTATATCGCCGAAATCCTCCGGCAGAAGCTTGCGTATTCTCGCGCGGGTGTACTTTGAGGCGAGAAGGCGGCATATGTCTATAAGGCGGTAAAGCGTTATCTTGTACCAGTCGTTTATGTCCGTGACCTGATTTTTGATAAGGTCAAGCTTGCGTTCGGGATAGTAGATAAGGGTAGCCAGTATCTGACGGTCATGCTCCGAAAGAGTGCGGCTGAAAATATCCGAAATCTTGTCCTTTATCACGCCCGAGGCGTTTTTTAGAATATGTAAAAACGATTCGTATTCGCCGTGTATGTCGCTCATAAAATGCTCTGTCAGCTTCGGCAGCTTTAACAGAGAACGCAGATTGATGATCTCCGAGCAGGCGGACTGTATCGTCGGGTACTGCTCCGAAAGCAGACGCAGATATTCCGTGTCGTGGGTAGTCATATTGTATCGATCCTTTCTTATTATAATGTACTACATATTAAAAAACATTATCGTACCCGCCGTGTTCAGCGCAAGACCGAAGATGAAAAGCGGAAGTATCGCCTTTTCGGTCATATCCGTGTCGGGGCGCACCGAAAGCGCAAGCAAAAGCACGTAGGGCAGACAGTCGTTGGTGTAGCGGTTGCCGAAGTGGGCGCCGCCCATTGTGGCGTGCATACAGGTGGCGATAAGCTGCAGCAGTGTCAGCGCGAATATCACGCAGGGGAGGAGCTTCCGTTGGGAGCCGCGCCTGAAAAGCGAAATCACAAACATAACAAGCGCCGCCGCGAATAACGGCGATACCATAAACATATTCATCCCGTTAAACATCGGATATTCAAGCTTGCCGTCCTTGTATTCAGGCAGCTTTAAAAGCGAGGCGAGATTGTTTTTCAGATAGCCGATATTGAACTGCCCAAGCTCCTTCTGCTCGCTGAACTCCGGCAGATAATCGTGCCCGAACTGCGCTATCGACCCGAACCGCGCATAATTAAGCGCCATATACGACACAGCCACTATCACCGCGCCTATGCACCATACCCAATACCTCTTTATCATCCCCGAAAGCCGAAGCTCCGGCTCGTCGCGCTTTATCCCGCTGTACAAAAGCATCAAAAGCACCGGCGCGAACAGTATTTGCAGCGGTCTGCATCCGACGCTCATCGCCCACAGCGTAAGCGATACGCCGCCCTTTTTTTTGAGCGCGTAGTATATCGCCCCCGCCGAAAGCGTGAACGCCATATTCTGCGCTATGAACCATACCCAGCCGGTCATGCTTGTAAGAAGCACATTTGACGCAACAACCGCGAACAGCGTCCACAAAAGCCTTGCGCCGGATTTAAGTCCGAAATGCCCCGTTATCCCGTATACGTACACCGCGCCGATAAGCGCCGACGCCAGCGCGATCCACCCGTCCGGCGTGTCCGCACCGCAAAAAACCGCGAACGGCAGCAGCACATATGACGGAAACGGCGGAAAGCTTACATAGTATTTTGAGTTGTATATCGCAAGCTCCAGATAGGGGTAGTCCTTGCCGAGGTCGAGCCTGCCTTCAAGCCATGACTGCGCCTGAAGCGCATACGAGTTGTACGGGTTTTTCGCCCACGGCCATTGTCCCGTAATGCCCCATATTACAAAATATACCGCGATAACGCTTAAAAGCAGCACGGCAACGTTGAATATATCCGTGCGCAGATCCTCTTTCCTCAAAAGGCGCGCAAGGACAGTCGGTTTGCTTTTCATAAACGGCACCTCATTTCATGCTGTAGTGTATATTATAATTATATAACAACTTTTCTCAAAAATCAATATCCGCGCGCAAATATGCCCGAAAAACTTTATCGCCCGCGCGGGTTAAAAGCGGTCAAAAAGGAAAAATGTTTAAAAATCAGACATTTCAAACACTGTTTTTTCTATTGTAAATATTGCATATCTGTTGTATAATAAAATTAACTATTTATGTGAGTATGTACAACGTCCGCATGACGGGCGCGGACGGGGTGCGTATTCTGTAAAAATTCAAAGAAAGAGGGAATTTTTTATGAGAAAAACCAAAAAGCTGCTCTCGCTTTTGACAGCGGCGGCAATGACAATCTCAGCATTCTCGGGCTTTGCCATAACGGCAAGTGCGACAGAAACTGTCACGTCGTACGACTTCGAGGATGGCAATGCCGTATTTGCGAATGATTCTCGTATTACGGCAGCGGTGGAGGATAATACCGATCTTAATTCTAAGGTGGTAGGCTTCACCTGCGCAAGTAACGCACAAAACGGATATTCCTTTTCGCATTATGATTTTTCATCGGCGGTAGAGGGCGCAACACAGACCATAATTGAGTTCGACTACTACAACACAAACGGTGGTCGCGCAATTATGACGCTTGGCGATGCTTCTGTAAGAGGAAACAGCGGCGGAAGTTCAAAAACTACGTACAGCAATATAGGAGCAGCGTTTAACTTGGGTTCGGACAAGAGCAATTCCATATTAAATGATGAAAAATCCGATCTGACTGATTACACAGGAAAGTGGATGCACGTTAAGCTTGACGTAAACGAGATCGCAAATACTTATTCCTATGTTATTACAGGCGCTAAAGAAGAATCGGTACAGGCTGAAAATGTGGCATTTATAGCTGCTGATGCTCAGGCTGTAACACAGATCGATCTGTTCGGCTACATCAACAGCAGCCACTGCGCGATGATAGACAACCTTTCGATCACTTCGGTAATAGATGAAAATGTTACATATCAAAAGGTGACTGTAAAGAAAGTATGCGATGACGAAGAAATTTCCTCGGAAGAGGTTGAGGTCGCTACAGGCGCAACTTACACGCCGGTATATGATACGACATTCGATAAGGACGGCTACAAGTATACATACGTATCGGGCGGCGACGCTGTGAAAATCACAGTCGATACCGAGATAACGCTTGTATATTCAAAGCGCGCTCTTGTTGAAACGTCTTACACGGTAACGGCTGTTTTGGGCGATGATACAAAGACAGTTAAGGAAGGCAC
>CAZCZR010000009.1:0-43954 GCA_964503455.1 uncultured Lachnospiraceae bacterium
GTATATGCCGACACCTACGCGGAAAACGGCGGCATGGCACGGGTTATTGTTATCAATATAAAATAGAAATAGGGGGCTGCGCATTACAGCCCCTATCTTTTATCCCCTACCTTTTCCGCGAGAAATGTCCGACGCCGCGTCCGCACAGCGGGCATTGATAATCGTCGGGAAGCTCGGCTATATTGCCTTTAAATTCATATCCGCATCCGTCGCAGATGTAGGTGTTTTCCGACGCTTGCGTTTTCTGCTTTGTTTTGTGTGTCATGGTTATATCCTCCTTGCTATACTGTCAGCACGCCGTTTTCGGACTCGATAAGCAGCCAGATCTTTTCTTCTCTGCCGTTTTCGGCGTTTATATATATGATGAAATTCCTGTCGGCGAAAGAGCCTCGGAACTCGTAGCAAAGCACTTCCTCAAGGCTGTCCTTCGGTATGACGGCAAGATTTATGCTTTGAACGCTTAAATGAGAGCTTATGCGGCTTGCAGCCTGCTCCTTTGTTATGACAGGCGAGGCGAGCCTGCGGTAGCGGTGGTTCATAAGCCAGCCTTTCGTTTCAAGACCGATTATCTCGCCGTCGTCAAGGGCGATCCTCACCTTGATGAGATCGGAATAGCAGGTCACGCCGTCTTGAGAGTAGGCGAAGTTTATAACCGCTATGCCGCCGCCCTTTTCAAAGTAGCTTGACACAAGCTGCGTGAATCCCTTCTCGCCCAGATACGCCCGCGCCTTTTCGGTCGCCGAGGTTATATCAAGCGTTTCCTCGCCTATATCGCGGTTTTTCAAAAAATACAGACAGAAGCCGCCTCGTTTTGTCATGCTTATCGAGAGGGTGCTTGCGGTATCGGCAAAGGTGTATGACGGAAGCTGCGAGTTGTCGGAGACGCTTTCAAGATAGAGCGAGTCGGCGGAAACGCCGAGAAATTCCGCGGCGCGCTGCTTTGCGTCGTCTAAAGACACCTCCGCCGAGGTCTTTAGCATCTGAGGCTCGATGTTTTCAATATGCTCCGAGAACGGCCCGTCGTATATAAGCGACGGATAGCCGTCAAACGCCTTTTCCACATTTTCCAGATCCTCCATAATATCGCCCGAGGCGGCGGATACGGTATTCGCCCCGCCGCTTTGCTCCGAGCCGAATCGAAGCTCCCCCGACATTATCCCCGACTGTATTTTGTCAAGACTTTCATTGAGAGCTTTCGCGTATTCGGCAAGAGAGGAAAGAGTGTTGTACTCGTCCTCCGAGATGCTTTTCCCGTTGATGGAATTTTGCGCCAGCACATAGGTGTAGTCGCCGACCTGAGCGAGGAACCTCGCCGTCTTGTCAAGCTGTATCTGCGATGACGGGAGCTGCCCGATACACGCCTTTGCCGCCGCCGCTTCACGGAAAATATCTCCCGACACCGTGGCAAGCTGCGCCGGCGACATGGCAAGCTGCGCTTTATAAAGCTGCGTTTCTATGTTGTCCACATAGCCGGTCAGCTCAAAGAAGGCGCGGTTGTACTGATTTGAAATATCGTTTTCAAGGGCGTGAGCCGTATTTCTGGCGCGGAAAAACCATACCAAGGACAGCGCCAGAAGCAGTCCCAGAACGGAGTATATCCACACATGGACCGAGTTTGTTTTTCTGTTTTCCATATAAGTTCAGTGCCTTTCGTTAAGAATTGCCGCTTATTTGCAGAAGCGGTGCCTGCCTATGACCTTTATAAGCGGACGCGACCAGATCCATGAGCTTGTGGCTGTGTCCGGATTGAAATAATAGATCGCTCCTCCCGAAGGATCCCAGCCGTTCATGGCGTCGCGGCAGGCCTTGTATACCGTCGATGACTGATCAATCGGCACGTTTATCTGCCCGTCGGCGACCGCCGTGAACGCTCCCGGCTGATATATGACGCCGGAAACGGTGTTGGGAAACGATGAGTGCTTTACGCGGTTGAGTATCACCGCCGCGACCGCCACCTGCCCCTCATACGGTTCGCCTCTGGCTTCGCCGTTTACCGCCCGCGCCATAAGCTGAAGCTCGCTTGAATGACTGCCCGTCTCGGCTCCGGCGCCGCCCGGAAAAAACGCCGCCGTTACAGCCGCGAGCGTTATAAGCGGAACGATCCTTTTAAGTATAGATGTCCTCATTCTGTTAAAACCTCCTGCGTATATGGAATCAAGTAAGTTCCGTATAGATGTTTTCATAAGGATATTATTTACTGTTTTTTGGTGAATATGTATTAAAATTTGTAAAATCGGGCGATAATCGGTAAAGGCGGCGCTAAAAACGAAAGGAGAGGAATATATGAACAGACTCAATTTTAGGGAGAGGCTTACCGCCTCGCTCATGATAGGCGTTATGTGCGCGGCGGCGGTATGGCTTTTTGCGGACACGGTGACGCGCGGCATAGCGGACAATGTAATACGCCTGCATATAACGGCGGCGGGCGACGATGCGCAGCAGCAGCGGATCAAGCTTGCCGTGCGCGATGAGATACTGAAAAAATACGCCTTGCCCCTGTCGGAGGGAGGCACCAAGGCGGAGGCGGAAGCCTCAATAAAAAACAATCTTTCCGCCATAGCGGACACGGCAAATGCCGTACTGATGAAAAATCATGCTTCATACGCCGCGACGGCGGAGTACGGGAGGTTTGACTTCCCTCAAAAGACCTATGACGGGCTGATTCTGCCCGCCGGACAATACGACGGCGTGCGCATAACTCTCGGCAGCGGGGAGGGTCATAACTGGTGGTGCGTTATGTTTCCGAATATGTGCGTTCCCTGCGCGGGAGGCATAGCTACAAAGGAGGAGGCGCTTTCAAGGGCGGATCTCCCCGAAAAAAGCCGTGAAATGCTCTCGGACGGGAATGACGACATAGTTCTCAGGCTCTATCTTTTTGACAGATTCGCACATCGGGATGAAACATTACGGTAACAAAAGTAAGCCGAAATTAAAAAATCTTAAAAAAATCGAAAAAATTTTCGCTAACCTCTTGAAAGCATGGCGGTTTTCTGATAAAATAATATATGGGTATAACCGGTTATCGGGCAATGCCCGTAAAATAATTTTACGGAGAAGTGAAACCAATATGGAAAAGACCATTCTCATTATAGAGGACGAACAGGCGATAGTTGATATACTGAAGTTCAACCTGAACAAGGAGGGCTACAAGACTCTTGAGGCGACAGACGGTATACAGGGGCTTACTCTTGCCGTTACGGAGCATCCGGATCTGATACTGCTTGATGTGATGCTTCCGGGTCTTGACGGATTTGAGGTGTGCAGGAGAGTCAGAGAAAGATCGTCTGTACCTATAATCATGCTTACAGCGAGGGAAGAGGAGTTTGATAAGGTGCTGGGACTGGAGCTTGGCGCCGATGACTATATGACGAAGCCGTTTTCGATACGCGAGCTGTCCGCAAGGGTAAAGGCGAATTTAAGACGCACATCTCCGGCTCCGGTGCTGCCGTTTGAAACGCAGCAAAGCTCCGGCAAGGACGATTCGGAGGGGACAGTGGTCCAAACGGGAGATATATCCGTATACATCGACCGCTTTGAGGTGCATAAAAACGGGCATATACTTGATATAACGCTTCGCGAGTTTGAGCTTTTGAAGTTTTTGTGCTTAAGACCGAACAAGATATTCTCGCGCGAGGTGCTTTTGGGCAACGTGTGGGGATATGAGTATATAGGAGATGTGCGCACTGTCGATGTGACGATACGCCGTCTTAGGGAAAAAATCGAGGACGATCCGAGTATGCCGCGCTATATCATGACAAAACGCGGACTGGGGTACTATTTTAACAGATAAGGAACGTAACGCGAGGAAAAAGCGGGTGCATACCGCCCTCCTTCGGGATTGAGAGATACGCATATGCCATTTGGCGCGGCGTCTGTTTGCCCGCTTCTTTTCCGCGCTGCCGATTTGAGCCGCCAAGGGGCGGCGTGAAGGATCATCATATGAAAAATATACGGATAAAACTCCCGGCCGTTTTCGCTGCGGTAACTGCGGCGGTGACGGTTTTTGCCGCTTGTACGGAGATGTTTTTTGCGTGCGCGGATTACTGCAGGGAATTTCAAAGCTTGTCAAACGCGTTCTTTTCGCAGGATTTTGTGTCCGAGGCGAGTGCGCTTGCCGCCGACGCGGACGCTGTGCCCTTTGCGGAGGACGGCAATATAATATTGGAAGATACGGGAGATGACGGCGCCGCAAGGCTGAGAACCGCCGTTGCGGAAAGGCTTGCCCAAAAGCCGCTTCCGATAACGTGCGATGTGTATATACTTGACGCCATAAGCTATGATGTGCTGTACGCTCTGCGCTCCGATACTGTGCCGGAGCCGACATCCTCTTTAAAAAGCGCCGTATCGTCGGGAAGGAGCTTTGAAACGTCGTATATTGGGAAATATCTTGATTACGCGCAGGCGGTGCCGCCCTCGGACGGCGAGTACATAGTATATGTGTACGACTCGCGCACAGCGCTTAACGAGAAGCTGAAACAGATGGCGGTAAGATACGCAAAAACAGCCGCCGCAGCGGTGCTGTTCGCGCTTATATGCGGCATCGCCGCCGCGAAATCGGTTGTGAAGCCGGTAAAGCTTTTGAACGAAAAGGTCCGCGCTCTTGCCGGAAAAAATCCGCCGGACGCATTGGATCTGTTCACTCCCGACGAGGCGGGAGAGCTTGCGCGTACGGTGTCCTCCGTGGCGCAGAACCTCCGCGCCGCCGCCGAATCGGCTCTTGCCGAAAAGCAACAGCTTGAAACAGTGCTTGAAAACATACACGACGGCATTATGGTATTCAGCGCCGACGGCAGGCTGATACGCATAAACAGAGCGGCGGGCGAGCTTTTGGGGAGAAGGTACTTAAACGATATAAATTTTGATAAGTTTTTCAAGGAAATAAACGCCGATATAACCCTCGGCGACATTCTTTACGGCGCGGGGAAAAATGAACTGACGGAGCGTTCCGTTACGGCGGATAAAAAGCGCCGTTTGCAGCTGAGCTTTACCGCGTTTGAAACCGACGGCAGAGCAAGGGGCGCACTGGTGCTTATACACGATATTACGCGCCATGAGAAGCTGGAGCAGTCGCGGCGCGATTTTGTGGCGGATGTATCGCACGAGCTTAGAACGCCGCTTACAACGATAAAGTCGTATTCGGAAACGCTTATAGACAGTCCCGACGCGGATCACGGTCTGGTGGTGAAGTTTTTGAGCGTGATAGCGTCCGAGGCGGAGAGGATGTCGAGGATTGTGGGCGATCTGCTTACGCTGTCGCGCCTTGACGCAAGCAACGCGAAATATACGCCGCCGGAGGAAATAGACGTGAGGGCGCTTTTAAAGGCGCTTGCGGACAGAATGGCGCTCAACGCGCAGCGCAAGGGCCTGACGCTTACCTATACGCCGATAAATGAGGTGCCGCATATAATAGGCGACCGCGATCTTTTTGAAAGGGCGGTCATAAATATTATATCAAACGCGGTAAAGTACACCCCCGAAGGAGGAAGGGTGGAGATATATTCAAGCAGGATGTTCAACGAGGTGTGCATCAAGGTAAAGGATACCGGAATAGGCATACCGGCGGAGCATCTGCCGCATATATTCGACAGATTTTACCGCGTGGATAAGGCGAGGTCGCGCGATAAGGGCGGCACAGGTCTGGGACTTGCCATAGCCAAGCAGACGATCGAAAGCTCTTTCGGAGGAAGGATAGAGATAGACTCCGAGGTCGGGAAAGGCACCGAGGTGCTTATAGCTGTGCCGGTTAAGGCATGACGCCGTTTAAAAATCAGCGTCTTATATAAAAAATCGTATATTGCCGCGGGCGCGAAAACGGGGCTGCAGCGTTTTTGCCGAGATGGCGGAATAAGGGGGAAATACAATGGGTTATCTGTCAAAGCTTCGCGAAAAGGTGGGGCATGATACCATAATAATGGTGGGAGCCACGGCGTTTGTGGAGAATGAAAACGGAGAGATACTTATGCAGCTTCGCTCCGACACCGACGACTGGGGACTTCCGGGCGGAAGCATGGAAATCGGCGAGACCGTTGAGGACGCGGCGAAGCGCGAGCTGTTTGAAGAAACCGGACTCAAGGCCGGAGGCGCGGAGCTGATGGGAGTCTTTTCGGGGAAAGAGTATTTTTACGTATATCCCAACGGCGATCGGGTGGACACGCTCATAATTCTTTACAGGATGACGGAGGTTACGGGCGTCCCGTCGGTCACGGACGGAGAGAGTCAAAGGCTTGAATGGTTTAAAAAGGATTCGCTTCCGTCGCCGCTTGAGGCAAGGACGGAAATAATGTTTAAAAGGCTGAAAGAGCAGGGTGTGCTGTAGAAAGGGGTACGAAACATGAAACAATTTATGGACGAGAGCTTTATGCTCTCAAACGACACGGCGGTAAAGCTGTACAACGACTATGCCAAGGATATGCCTATCTTTGACTATCACTGCCATCTCAGTCCGCAGATGATATACGAGGACAAGCCTTTTGAAAATATAACACAGATATTTCTGGGCGGCGATCATTACAAGTGGAGATATATGCGTTCCTGCGGCGTTGACGAGGAGTATATAACGGGTTCGGCTCCGGCGAGGGAGAAATTCCGAGCGTTCTGCTCCTGCCTGCAATACGCGATAGGCAATCCGCTGTATCACTGGACGCATCTTGAACTGAAGCGCTATTTCGGCATAGACGATGTTGTTACGGCTGATAATGCCGATGATATATACGACCGCGCAAACAAGGTCATAGCCGACACACAGATGAGTCCCGCGAAATTGATAAACGGATCGAATGTCGCGGTCATATGCACCACCGACGATCCCGCCGACGATCTTCGCCTGCATAAGCTTATAGCGGAGAAGGGACACGTTTTTGCGACGGTTCTTCCGGCTTTCCGTCCGGACAGGATGATAAACATTGACAGAGAGGACTTCGTTCCTTATGTAAAGACGCTTTCAAATGCCGCCGCAACGGAGATCGGCTCTTATAAATCGCTGATAGCCGCGGCGACTAAGCGAATTGACTATTTTAACGACGCCGGCTGCCGCATAAGCGATCACGCGCTTGATACTGTCGAGTACGCGGAGGGAACGGACGATGAGCGGGAGGCTGTCTTTAAAAAGGCGATGTCGGGCAGTGCGCTGACCTCACGCGAGATCGCCGTATACAAGACGGGCGTTATGCTTGAGCTTATGAAAAAGTATGCGGAGCTTGGCTGGGTGTCGCAGCTGCATATGGGAGCGCTTCGCAACAACAACACGAGAATGTATGAAAAGCTCGGCGCGGACGTCGGATTCGATTCGATAAACGATCCGCAGATAGCTCCGAAGCTGTCGGCTCTGCTTAATGCCGCGGATATGAACGGCTGCCTGCCCAAGACAATACTTTATACGCTAAATCCAAAGGACAATTATGTCATCGGGACAATGCTCGGCAACTTTCAGGGCGGAGGCATACCGGGGAAGATACAGTTCGGTTCTGGCTGGTGGTTCAACGATCAGCGTGACGGAATGACGGAGCAGATGAAGGCGCTTGCAAATCTCGGCGCGCTTTGGAAATTTGTCGGTATGCTCACCGATTCGAGGAGCTTCCTTTCTTACACAAGACACGAGTACTTCCGCCGCATCATGTGCAATCTGCTGGGCGAATGGGTAGAAAACGGAGAGTTTCCCGCCGATTACGATACGCTCGGAACGATCGTAAAGGGCATAGCCTTTAATAACGCAAGGGATTATTTCGGCATTGAAATAAAAGATATGTTTTTAAAATAAATTTTTAATACAAAAGTTACATATTGTTTACAAAGTTCATATTTTATCTCTTGTTCGTACCGTAGAAATATGGTAAAATAAGTGATATAAAAGGGGCAGCTGCATAGTTGTTGCGGCTGCCTTCTTTTTAATAAACAGGAAAGGAGCTGCGGTGATGAAAAGTATAGACGATATCAAGAACAGCATGAAGAGCATAATAGAGAATGTGGAAAAAGATGACAAGCGTATCAATGAGCTTGCCGCGCTTTGTGTTGCGAACGGACGTATCGACTCGGAGCTGTATGCGAAATATGATGTAAAGAGAGGGCTGAGGGATCTTAACGGAAAAGGAGTGCTTACCGGTCTTACCGAGATAGGCGACGTCAAGGCGTATGATATTATTGACGGAAAGAACGTGCCGTGCAGAGGACAGCTTTTTTACAGAGGAATAGATGTGGAGGAGCTTGTAAAAGGCTTTATAGCGGACAAACGATACGGATTTGAAGAAACGGCGTATCTGCTTTTGTTCGGCGCGCTGCCGGATGAAAAGCAGCTTAAGGATTTTTGCGAGCTTTTAGGCTCATACCGTCAGCTTCCGACGTCATTTGTAAGGGATGTTATAATGAAATCCCCGTCCTCGGACGTGATGAACGCGATGGCGAGAAGCGTACTTATGCTGTATTCGTATGATACGAACCCGAACGACATATCAATACCTAATGTGCTGCGCCAGTCGCTGAAGCTTATAGCGCAGCTGCCGATTTTGGCGGTACACAGCTACTGGGCGTACAATTATTACCATAATAAGGCAAGCTTTGTGGCGCACCGTCCCGACCCCGAAAGATCGGCGGCGGAAAATATCCTGTATATGCTGCGCCCCGACCAAAAGTATACCGAGCTTGAAGCGCGGATACTTGATATATCCCTTGTGATCCATGCGGAGCATGGCGGAGGAAACAACTCTACATTCACCAACCATGTTGTCACCTCTACGGGTACCGATACGTATTCGGCTGTGGCGGCGTCGCTTGGATCGCTGAAGGGTCCGCGTCACGGCGGAGCCAATCTCAAGGTCATGGATATGTTCGACGATATGAAGGAGAAGCTGCGCGACTGGGAGGATGAGGAGGAAATATCCGCGTATCTGTCGGATATTTTAGACAAGCGCGCCTTTGATAAGGCGGGACTGATCTACGGCATAGGCCACGCGGTGTATTCGCTGTCGGATCCGAGAGCGGAGATACTCAGGGGCTTTGTGGAGAAGCTTGCGATAGAGAAGCATTGCGAGAAGGAATGGAATCTGTATAAAGCGGTTGAGCGTCTTGCGCCGGAGATTATCTCCTCAAAGAGGAAGATGTACAAGGGAGTAAGCGCCAACGTGGACTTTTACAGCGGCTTTGTATACAGTATGCTGGGTCTGCCCAGAGAGCTGTACACGCCTTTGTTTGCCGCCGCGCGTATAGTAGGATGGTCGGCGCACAGGATAGAAGAGCTCGCCAACGGCGGAAAGATAATACGCCCCGCGTACAAAAACGTGCAGGAAAGAGTTGCGTATGTTCCGATGAGCGAAAGATAAAAAGATAATAAAAAAGATAATAAAAAGATAATAAAATAAGGCGCGGCGTCATTACGATACCGCGCCTTCTGCATGGGAAGATAATGTCTATTTGTTATGCGTACCTTTGCGCCAGCTCGGTTATTTTGCCGTCGCGGGTCCCCTGACCCATGCCGCCGAAGCGCCAGCCGCCGTTAAAACGGTGCAGATCGCCCATGATTATAGCGGTCATGCCCATATAGTCGCCCTTGGGATGGAAACGGCATATTTCACGTCCGTCGGAGGCGTCGTTTATGCGTATGTACATATCGCGGACGCGGCTGAAATTCTGCCCCAGATTAAAAGCGTCATATATCGTCATTGCGAATATTATCCTGTCGTATTTTTCCGGTATGCGCCCGGGGTATACCTCTATGACTTTTTCGCCGCTGCCGTCGCTGCCGATATAAATAATGCCGCCGGAGGAATGAGTGCGGTTGCCGAAGTAAATAAGATCTGTGTTTTCTTTTAAAATACCGTCCGTAAGCATGAGAGCCGATATTTTGCAGTCAAGCGGCGTCGGATCACGGAAACCCATAATACCTCCGACCGCCTTGGCGGCGCTTTCCCAGCCTATCGCGACAATCAATTCCTCAGGTTGCGAATAGTTTTCCGACAAAAGTATTTTTTGTCCTTTTTTTAAACCCACCGACATCTGTTCCGTCATCCTTTCCTTGTTAATAAATATAAGTGTGATAAAGCTTCAGCTCATCATTTTCCGTATTTTCGGCTTTGTGAAAAGCATCCCCGCCGCGCAGCCGATAATGCCGCCTGCGACGTGCGTAAGATTTGAGATATTGTCTGCGGAGGTGGCGCCGGAGTATATCTCTCCGCCTATGTATATGACCGCCGCGATAAGAAGCGTCAGAGGAATTTCGCCCTCCTTTACTCCGGCGGCGGAAGCCATAAGTATAAACGCGAACGCGATCCCGCTTGCTCCCAAAAGAGCGGTGTGTCGAAAAAGCAGCAGATGCAGTCCTCCCGTGACAACGGCGGTCACCGCCATGACCGCTATAATGCTTTTGGTGCCGTATTTTTCCTCAAGCAAAGGCCCTGCAAGCAGAAGCATTATCATATTTCCGGAAAAATGCTCCCAGTCCGCGTGACCGAACACATGAGTAAACACCCTTACATAAGCGAGCGGATCGGAAAAGGATGTTCTGTACACGGAGAACAGGAACCGGTTTGACTCGCCTTTGGTGATATAGTTTATCCCCAGAACGGCGGCGCATATTGCCGCGAAAGTCAGCACAGCGGGAGAATTGTATTTAATACGTAATTTTGTTTTCATCGCTCAGCTCCATATGATTTTATACCGTAATTATAACACGTTATTCGGAGCAAGTCAATAACTACGCGTTTTTTTCGATGAAATTTGTACAAAATCACCAAGAACCGTCAGTAGATAAAGCAGTAGATAATTCCGGCGGCGAAGGAGGAGAGCGTACCGTACAGGATAACGGGGCCGGCGATGGTGAAGATCTTGGCTCCGGTGCCGAGGATCAGCCCCTCGGTCTGCGAATCGAGCGCGGGCGATACCACCGAATTTGCGAATCCCGTTATAGGAACGACTGTTCCCGCTCCGGCGAATTTGGCGATTTTTTGATACACGCCCAACCCCGTAAGCAGCGCGCTTAAAAATATCAGCGTCACGGAGGTGAACGCCGCCGCGGAATCCCTGTCCATGCCGCACACCTTTGTATAAAGATCGGAAAACGCCTGCCCTATCGCGCATATAAGACCGCCGACCAAAAACGCCTTCAGACAGTCGGAAAACAGCTTTGACGGCGGCGTTTTTCTTTTTATAATCTCGTCATATTGCTCTTGTGTCATTTTTTTCATTTATATACAGCTTCCTTTCGTGTTGCGTTGAGAGCGCCTCATATGTATTTTATCCGAAAAGCGAAACTTCATGCCGAAAATATTAACAAACGGTTAATTTTAATTATATTTTTGACATAGGTATTGAATTTTTGAAATTAATGAGGTATAATAATAGTTGAAATTCATACGGACAAGCGGGGAATGTTGCAGTGTTTGGATATGTGAACATTTACAAGGACGAGCTTAAAATAAAGGACTACAACGTTTTCCGCGCGTATTACTGCGGCTTGTGCAAGGCGATAGGCAGATGCGGCTCCCATATTGCGAGAATGGGACTCAGCTATGATATGACATTTCTGGCGCTGCTTTTGTCATCTCTTGAGGAGGGCGGACCGGAGATAGAGCTGCGCCGCTGCCTGCTGCATCCGTTTCACAAAAGAGGCAACGCGGTAAACGATAAGGCGATCGACTATGCCGCTTATATGAGCGTGATTCTGGCGTATCTGAAGCTTGCGGACGATGCGGCGGATGACAAAAGCATAAAAGCAAGGATAGGTATGCTTTTATATATCCCCGCCGTAAGGCGTTCAAGGAAGAAATACCCGTCGGAGTACGGGCGCATCAAGGATCTGCTTGACGAGCTGAGCGCCCTTGAAAAGGAAAACTGTTCCGATCCCGACCGTGCCGCCGACTGCTTCGCGAGAATACTGGAGCTGCTGTTTGTGCCGGAGTTCGTGACGGATGAGGCAAAGAGGCGTTCGCTTGCGTGGATGGGCTACAATATAGGGCGGTGGATATATCTTATCGACGCGTTTGCGGATATGGAAAAGGATGAAAAGAAGGGAAGCTATAACGTGTTTCTCGCCGGCAAAAACGCCTGCCGCGACAAAGACAGGCTTGCCAAAGCAACGGATGATGCCTTGATTCTGACCCTCGCCAACGCAGCGTCGGCATACGACCTGCTTGAGATAAAGAAAAACAAAGATATACTTGACAATATTCTGCTGCTGTCGCTTAAAATGAAGCAGCAATATATAATATACTGCCATAAGGAAAAACGGTGCGAAAAGCTGCCGGGAAGAAAAGAAAAAGGAGAATAAAGCTATGGATCCGTACAGTGTTCTCGGAGTACAGCCGGACGCGGATGAAGAAACGATCAAGCGCGCATATAAGGAGCTGGTGAAAAAGTATCACCCGGACAAGTATGTGAACAACCCGCTTGCCGATCTTGCCGCGGAAAAAATGAAAGAGATCAACAAAGCGTATGACGCTATTATGAATAAAAATAAAAACGCCTCGGGCGGTTCGGGTTATACGGACGGATATTCGGGAGGATATTCCGCAGCCGGCTCCGCCGACGCGTCTTTTGCGGCGGTCAGAATGATGATAGACTCCGGCAGATACGGCGAGGCGGAGAAAATGCTTGCGTCCCTGCCGCAGAACGCGGAATGGTATTATCTGTCGGGCGTTATGTATATGCGCCGCGGCTGGACTGCTAAGGGCATGGAATACCTGAACCGCGCCGTGTCAATGGATCCGAACAATATGGAATACCGTTCGGCAAGGGATAATATGAACAACCGCGGAACGGTGTATCGTCAGGGAGGCGGCGGCCAGGTATCAAGCTCCGGCTGCTGCGGAGGGAGCCCGTGCGACTGCTGCGCTAATCTGCTGTGCGCGGACTGCTGCTGCGAATGTATGGGCGGCGATCTGATTACCTGCTGTTAGCGGCTTGCAAGGCTTTTCGGAAATTTTGAAAGCGGGTGAAGCTTATCTTGAAGATGAACACGCGCGCCGTGGCTCTTGCGGGGATGCTTGCGGCACTGAATTTTATTGTAATGCTTGTGTTGGGAAGGCTGGCTTCGCTGTCGGCGTATGCCGTGGCTATGCTTGTGATGTGCGCGGCGGTCGTCGAGTGCGGGACAGCTGCGGCGGCGGGAGCTTACGCCGTATCGGCGGCGCTGATGCTTTTGCTTCTGCCCGATAAGACGGCAGCGGTATGGTATACGGTATATTTCGGACTGTATCCCGTTATAAAGAGCATAGCCGACAAAAAGAAATCCGCCGTGCAGTGGACAATAAAGATTATATACGGGGCGGCGGCGCTCGGCGCGCTTACTCTGCTTTTAAAGCTGCTCGCACCGGCGGCGGTCATACCGTGGTGGGCGTATATAGCGGCGGTGCCTGTATTTATAGCGGCGGATTTTGTTCTGACGCGGGCGATACACATATACAACACGCAGATAAGAAAATATTTACATAAATAAGAAAGGTCATAACAATGAACGAAAAAAAGGAACAGCATATAACCTCCATAGGAGGTCAGGCTATAATAGAAGGCGTTATGATGCGCGGACCGTTCAAAACGGCGTATGCGGTCAGAAAACCGGACGGGGAGATTGAAACAAAGGTCGAGGAGGTTGGGGTAAAGACCCGCCCTAAATTCTGGCGGCTGCCGATCGTGCGGGGGTGCATCAACTTTTTTGACAGTCTTATAATCGGCATGAAAGCGCTTATGTATTCAGCGGATTTCATAGACCTTGAGGAGGACGAGGAGGAAGAAGAAAGCAAGCTTGACAAATGGCTTGAGGACAAATTCGGCGATAAGATAAAGGATATAGTCATATATGTTTCGATCGCGCTGTCGCTTGTGATGAGCGTCGGACTGTTCATACTTCTGCCCACCGCTCTGACGCGCGGCATAGAAGCGCTTGCAAAGCTCCTCGGCGCGGGAGGCTTTACCGGCACGAGAGCGTTTACGAGCATAATGGAGGGCGTTACCAGAATGGTGATATTCATCGGCTATCTTGCGCTGGTGTCGCGGATGAAGGACATAAAGAGAGTGTTTGAATATCACGGCGCGGAGCATAAGACCATAGCCTGCTATGAAGCCGGCGAGGAGCTGACGGTGGAAAATGTCAAAAAGCACTCGCGCTTCCATCCCAGATGCGGTACCAGCTTTTTGCTGTTTGTAATGATAGTAAGCATAATAGTTTTCTCGCTGCTGCCGAGGACGGGCATATTTTTGAGGATGCTTATGCGGCTTGCGCTGCTGCCGGTCGTTGCGGGAATTTCATATGAGATCATAAAGCTTGCGGGCAGAAGCACGAACCGATGCGTAAGGTGGCTTTCAAAGCCGGGACTGTGGCTTCAAAGACTTACCACAAACGAGCCTGACGGGTCGCAGATAGAGGTTGCGATAGCGTCGATGCAGGCGGTCATTCCCGAAAACAAGGAGGATGACAGATGGTAACCGCCGAGCTTTTAAGAGAAACGTCAAAGGCCCTTGAGGGCATTGATAACGGCGCGTTTGAAGCGAGAGAGATAACGGGAAGCATACTCGGACTTTCGGCGGCGGAGCTTATCATAAACCGCGACAAAGAGGTGCCGGCGGAAAAGGCGGAAGCGGTAAGAAAAGCGGCAAAAAGGCGGCTTGACGGAGAGCCGATGCAGTATATATTGATGAGGGCGGAGTTTATGTCTCTGCCCTTTGTTTTGAACCGCGATACGCTTATACCGCGAGCCGACACCGAAACCCTTGCCGAAGCAGTGATCAAACGGCTTCGCCCGGGCGATGAGGCGCTTGACCTTTGCACAGGCTCCGGATGCGTGGCGGTGAGCCTTGCGTATTACGGCGGCGATGTAAATGTCACGGGAGTGGATATTTCGCAAAACGCGCTTGCCGCCGCGCGCGAAAACGCCCGTATAAACGGCGTTGAAACAAAGTGCCGTTTTGAGGCGGCGGACATTATGACGCAGACGCCCGACAGGGAATACAGCGTTATAACAGCCAATCCGCCTTATATAAGAAGCGGCATAATAGACGGCTTGCAGCGCGAGGTGAGCGCGTTTGAGCCGCGGCGCGCTCTTGACGGCGGGGAGGACGGACTCGACTTCTACCGCCGTATCATACAGGCATATACGCCGTATCTGAAGAAGGGCGGCATTATGGCGCTTGAGATAGGCTTCGATCAGGGCGCGGACGTAAAAGCGCTGATGATGAAGCTGTATAAGGATATACAAATTATAAAGGATCTCGGCGGCAGGGACAGAGTTGTAACAGGCACAAAGCTTTAATCCCGGCATCCGCACGGGCGCACCATGGTGCAGTCCGGCGTTACGCCCATATCCGAAAGGTAGCGCGTACCCCATTCGTACATCAGCGTGATAATGGGGATAAGGCTTTTTCCAAGCTCGGTCAAAGCGTATTCCACCTTCGGAGGCACCACCGGATATACGGTGCGCGTTATTATGCCCTTTGCTTCAAGCTCGCGCAGCTGCTGGGTGAGCATTTTGGGCGTAGCTGAAGGGACAAGCCTTTGCAGCCGCCCGAAGCGCAGCGTCCCCGACGCAAGATGCCACAGTATCAGCGGCTTGTATTTCCCTCCGATAAGCTCAAGCGTTGCCTCTACCGGACAGTTGTATTTATGCTCGTTCATAACGGTACTCCTTAATATATACTATACAAAAGATAGTAATTTACTTTCAAGTGCATACTTGTATTTTTGAAAAAGTATGATACAATAACAGTATAGCGCGAAAGAACGGATTTGTCAAACGGTATATATAAAAAATTTTCCGTTTTGCGAAAAAGTGTTGTAATTAACGGACAAGTGTGCTAAAATATTATGGAGGACGATATGAAAAAAAGATTCAAGGTTACGGGGATGACCTGTTCGGCGTGTTCGGCGCACGTTGAAAAGGCGGTGTCTAAGACGGAAGGAGTCCGAAAGGCAGCCGTGTCGCTTATGACGAACAGCATGACCGTGGAATACGATGAGAATACGGTAAGCGCCGAGGATATAATCCGCGCGGTAAAGGACGCGGGATACGGAGCGTTTTTGGAGGACGGGGGCAAAAATACGGCGGAGAATACGGCGCCCGATGAGGAAAAATCCATGCTTCACAGGCTTATAGCCTCTGTTTGCTTTTTGGTGCCGCTTATGTATATCTCCATGCACCATATGCTGCCCTACTATCCGCTGCCGCCGATTTTTCACGGGGAGGAGAACGCGCTTGTATACGCGTTTACCCAGATGATTCTGACGCTGCCGATAATGTATATAAACAGGAAATTCTTTATAAACGGCTTTCGTTCGCTTTGGCACAGAGCGCCCAATATGGATACTCTTGTGGCGGTGGGATCGGGAGCGGCTTTTGTGTACGGAGTCATAGCGGTATACGCTATAGGCTACGCGCTGGGACACGGCGACACAGCCTCGGCGGGGACATGGATGCACAATCTGTATTTTGAGTCCGCCGCCATGATACTCACGCTTATAACTGTCGGCAAATATATGGAGAGCCGCTCCAAGGGCAAGACCTCGGCGGCGATCTCAAGGCTTATGGATCTGTCGCCGAAAACCGCTCTTGTTGAAAGGAACGGCGCACAGACCGAGATACCTCTTTCGGAGCTTGAAAAGGGCGATATTGCTATAGTCAAGGCGGGAATGAGCGTACCTGCCGACGGAACGGTTGTTTCGGGATCGGGGGCGGTGGATCAGTCGGCGATCACCGGCGAAAGCGTTCCCGTTGACAAGACCGAGGGCGACAAGGTGACCGGCGGCACCGTAAACAACAGCGGATATTTTAAGATGCGCGTGGAAAAAACCGGCGGCGAAACCGCGCTTGCGGGAATTATTTCCCTTGTGGAGAACGCCGTCGCGACAAAGGCTCCGATAGCGAAGCTTGCCGATAAGGTAAGCGGCATATTCGTTCCGGCTGTCATGAGCATAGCCTGCGTGACGTTTATAGTATGGATGATCATAGGCAGAGATGTAAGCTTTGCGGTATCGACCGCAATATCGGTGCTTGTAATATCATGCCCGTGCGCGCTCGGACTTGCGACGCCTACGGCGGTAATGGTGGGTACGGGCAAGGGAGCCGAGTGCGGCATATTGATAAAGGACGCGGAAAGCCTTGAAACGCTTCACAAGATAAAGACCGTCGTCATGGATAAAACGGGAACGCTTACAGAGGGCAGACCCGCCGTGACGGACGTTATCCCGCACGCAACCGCTGACAGGGACAGCCTGCTTGAAGCGGCGGTATCGCTTGAAAGAATGTCGGATCATCCGCTGTCAAGAGCGGTAGCCGAGTACGGGGCGGAGGATATAAAAGCCGCGGCTGATTTTAAAATCATACCCGGACGCGGCGTAAGCGCGGTGATTGAGGGAAAAACCGTATACGGCGGAAACGCCGCCTTGATGAAGGATATAGGCGCGGAGTATGACGCGGATATGGGAGAGCGGCTTGCCTCCGAGGGAAAGACCCCGCTGTATTTCGCCCGAGGCGGCATATACCTCGGCATAATAGCTGTCGCGGACACTATACGCCCCACGAGCAGAGAAGCCGTTGCGGACTTTAAGGCAATGGGAATCCGTCCGGTCATGCTTACGGGCGACAACAAGCGTACTGCGGAGGCTGTGGCGAAGCAGCTGGATATTGACGTTGTTTCGGAGGTTCTGCCGGAGGATAAGGAGCGCGTGGTGCGCGAATGTATGGCGGATGGTCTTACGGCGATGATAGGCGACGGTATAAACGACGCTCCCGCGCTTGCGAGAGCGGACGTGGGCATAGCCATAGGCGCGGGTACCGACACGGCGATAGAATCGGCGGATGTGGTGCTGATGCAAAGCGATCTGCGCGACGCGGTGACGGCTGTGAAGCTTTCAAGAGCCGTCATAAAAAACATAAAACAAAATTTGTTCTGGGCATTTTTCTATAACTCGCTCGGAATCCCTCTTGCGGCGGGAGTATTTATGGCATGGGGCTGGCACTTAAATCCCATGATAGGCGCCGCGGCGATGAGCTTCAGCTCGGTGTTTGTGGTGTCAAACGCGCTGCGGCTCCGGTTTTTCAAGCCTGATAAGACCGATGCGGAAACAAAAACGCTTCCCGCAAGGACAGTAAACAATATAAAGGAGATAAATAAAATGGAAAAGACAATCAAAATCGAAGGCATGATGTGTATGCACTGCGCCGGCAGAGTGGAAAAAGCGCTCAACGGCATTGACGGCGTAAGCGCCAATGTGGATCTTGAAGGCAAGAAGGCTGTGGTAACGCTTAGCGCGGACGTTTCGGATGAAACGCTTGCAAAAGCTGTGACCGATGCGGGCTATGAGGTTGTCGGAGTGGAATAATGCTTTTAGCGATCAATATAGGAAACTCGTATATAACAGCGGGCGTATTTTCGGGAGCGAGGCTTGAATTTGTTTCGGAGATGAGGACGGAGGCGAAAAAGACCTCCGACCAGTACGCCGTGGATATAAAAAACATAATGGCGCTGTACGGCGTAAATTCGCAGTGCGTGAACGGAGCTGTCATAAGCTCCGTGGTGCCGGAGCTTACGGCGGAGATAAGCCGCGCGGTGAAGCGTCTTTCGGGCGCGGAGCCGCTTGTGATCGGACCCGGAGTAAAGACCGGACTGCATATTTCCATAGACGATCCCGCGCAGCTGGGAGCCGATATAGCGGCGTGTGCCGTGGCTGCCGCCGCGAAGGGCGAGCTGCCCTGCATTATATACGATCTCGGCACTACAAGCACCATAAGCGTGATAGATAAAAAAGGAAGATTTATAGGCGTGGTCATAGCGGCGGGAGTCGGCACCACGCTTGAAATGTTTACAAGCAGAACGGCGCTTCTGCCGCACGTCAGCATAGAAGCGCCCGGCTCGGTCATAGGAAGAAACACGGTTGCTTCCATGCAGTCGGGGTTAATATACGGAACGGCATCGATGCTTGACGGCCTTGCGGGACGCATCGAGGAGGAGCTTGGCGAAAAGGCTCGCATCATAGCCACCGGCAGCCGCGCAAAGGAGATAGCTCCGTATTGCCGCCGCACGCCGGAGGTTGAGGAGTATCTTCTGCTTGAGGGCTTGAGGATCGTGTATAATAAAAACACCTCTGCCGGCGGGAGGAACAGATGAAATACAAATATTTAAAAGAGTATTTCGGCTACAACAGCTTCCGGGAAGGGCAGGAGGAGATCGTCAACAGCATACTTTCCGGACGGGACACCTTCGGCATAATGCCCACGGGCGCGGGAAAGTCGCTGTGCTTTCAGCTCCCCGCGCTGTGCATGGAGGGGATCACGCTTGTCATATCGCCGCTCATATCGCTGATGATAGATCAGGTGCAGAGCCTGTGTCTGGCGGGGATACGCGGAGCGTATCTGAACAGCGCTCTTACATACCGGCAGTACAAGCGCGCGCTTCATAACGCGGCGGCGGGTATGTATAAGATAATATATGTGGCTCCCGAAAGGCTTCTGACCGATGAATTTCTCGCTTTTGCGAAAGCCGCCCCGATCTCGATGATAACGGTGGACGAGGCGCACTGTGTGTCGCAGTGGGGACATGATTTCAGACCGGGGTATCTTAAAATACGCGATTTTATAGACGCTCTGCCGCATCGCCCGATCGTAAGCGCGTTTACGGCAACGGCAACCGAGCGCGTAAAGGAGGATGTGGTTCGCATCCTCGGACTGCGCGACCCTCTTACGGTGACTACAGGCTTTGACAGAAAGAACCTGTACTTTGCCGTGAAATCCCCCCAGAACAAGAAGCAGGAGCTTTTGAGGCTTTTGAAGTCCTATGGCGATAAGCCGGGTATAGTGTACTGCTCCACAAGAAAGGGAGTCGAGGAGGTATGCGGGTATCTGTGCGACAGCGGCATATCCGCTACGCGCTATCACGCGGGACTTGACGAAAACGAGCGCGGCGTTAATCAGGACAATTTTATTTATGACCGCGTCCGCGTAATGGTAGCGACAAACGCTTTCGGCATGGGTATAGACAAATCCAACGTTGCCTTTGTTATCCATTATAATATGCCTAAAAACATGGAAAGCTATTATCAGGAGGCGGGCAGAGCCGGACGCGACGGCTCGGAGGCGGAATGTACGCTGCTTTTTAACAGCCGCGATATAATGACGAACCGTTTCCTTATAGAAAACACCGACAATCCGGAGCTTGACAAGGAAACCAAGGAGCTTATACTGAAGCAGGATCTGGAGCGGCTTAGGGCAATGATATTTTACTGCACCACGGCGACGTGCCTCAGAACGTATATCCTTAGATATTTCGGCGAAAGCGCTGACGGCAGCTGCGGCAAATGCTCAAACTGCACCGAGGATATACAGGCGGTGAACGTCATAAAAGAGGCGCGCATCATAGCTTCCTGCGTGGATGAGCTTGGCGGCAGGTACGGTCAGAGGATAGTCATGGAGGTGCTTGAGGGCGCGGATTCCGAAAAAGCTCTGCTTCACAGGAAAAAATCAAGCTACGGAGTCATGTCCGGCTATACGCAGGGCGCGATCAGGGATATTTTCACCGTGATGAAGCACCTCGGTTATCTCCGTGTCGCGGAGGGCGACTATCCTGTTTTGCAGACTACAAGCGAAACAAAGCGCCTTTTTTCGCCGAACGCCGAGCTTCTTATAAAGAGCAAGCCGAAAAAAAGCAGAGAAAAGAAACGCCGTATCGCCGCAGCGGAAGCGGATACAAGGCTGTTTGACAAGCTGTGCGAGGTGCGCTCATACTATGCGAAAATGCAAGGGGTGCCGGCGTATATCATTTTTTCAAACAACACCCTCGTGGAGATGTGCCGCTTTATGCCGAGGAACATGGACGAGATCATGGACGTTCCGGGCGTCGGCGTTGTAAAGGCGGACAAATACGGAGAAGGATTTTTAAAGGCTATAAAAGAGTACAGGCAGGGATAAGATAAAAGGGTAAACATATTTTAAGTGAGGAATAATAATGAACATAAAAAGAACGGCTGCTTTTATACTGGCGGCTTTACTTGTGCCGCAGACGGTTTTCGCGTCGGTGTTCGGCACACAGGAATATTCAAGCGGCGGTGTGGTAATGGGAATAAACACGGGTACCACGTACTTTGACAGCCGCTTTACGGACGGGGAGCTTCATCAGGCGGAGTATTATTTCGAGTATACCCCCAATGAAAACGTAACGCCGATAGTGACAAACGGCGATAAAATATACGGCAAACGCACTCTTACCGAGGCGGAGGAGTATATACGCGAGAACGGTCTTATACCGCTTATGGGCATAAATGCCGACTACTTTTCTTTTAAGACGGGAATACCTATGGGGCATGAGATCATAGACGGCGAGATCGTGTCCAAAAGTCAGGAATGTCAGCAGGCGGTCGGCTTCCGCGCGGACGGCACAGCGTTTATGGACTGGCTGCAAATACGGACTGCGCTTAAGTATAACGGCACGGAAATCGAGATAGGAAATATCAACAAATGGCGGCAGCCTTCGGCGGTGCCGGCGTTTTTGCTTACCGATGAGTTCGGAGATACGGCAAAGACCTCGACAAGCGGATATGTGATGGTGCTTTCAAAAAAGAGCGGCTCGGTATCCTTGCGCGAGGAGGCGGTGTTCACCGTGGAACAGACGTATGACGCCGACGGCGACATCGACATACCGGACGGGAAGTATATAATCACT
Organism: uncultured Lachnospiraceae bacterium; assembly: GCA_964503455.1. Taxonomy (GTDB): domain Bacteria; phylum Bacillota; class Clostridia; order UBA1381; family UBA1381; genus CAZCZR01. The sequence continues at coordinate 21,628 of CAZCZR010000009.1, forward strand.
ATCGACAATTCAAGCGGCGACGAGTCTGTAAGGGAGGCGCTTAAAAGTATTCCGCAGGGAGCCGAGGTCACGCTTTCAAACAGGGATTACTATAAACCGGAGCTTTGGCAGGACGCCGAGTATGCGATGAGCAGCGTAGGCGGGAGAATACTCGAAAACGGCGTCATCCCCGACGGACTGGATAAAACGCGCGAGCCGCGTTCGGCTGTGGGGATAAAAGCCGACGGCACATTGGTTTTATATCTGGTGGACGGCAGACAGAGCGGCTACAGCAGCGGAGCGACGCTTCCGGAGCTTGCCAAGCGGCTTTCGGAGATAGGCTGCGTTGACGCGATAAATCTTGACGGCGGCGGCTCCAGCGCCATAGGCACACGCAGCGACAAGGGCGTTTTTACCGTGCTTAACAAGCCCTCGGACGGTTCGCTGAGAAAATGCGCAAGCTATATATTCCTGCGCGACAACCGCAAGCCTACCGGTATTCCGGCGCTGATAAAAATACAGCAGGAGCAAAACGCCGTCTACATTGACGGCGATACCTTCAGCATAACATATGACAGCATACTCGACACCAACGGCTTCAATATGTATCTTGTGGACGATATGGAATACACGATAGAAAATGAAGGCGCAGCCGCGTCAACCGTAAGCGCGGACGGCGTTGTGACAGCAGCCGGCTCGGGAACAAGCACGGTATATGTCAAGTCCGGCAACGCTTCGGCATCGCTTGTGTTCAATGTCCGCAAAAAAAGCGAGTTTTCCGATATAAGCGGCCACTGGGCGCAGAAGGATATAGAGCAAATGGCGGAGGCGGGCATAGTGAACGGCTCGGAAGGGGAGTTTCTCCCGGAGAATAATGTCACCAGAGCCGAGTTCGCCGTAATGACCGCGAAGGCGCTGGGTCTTGATATATCCGCGGCTCATACCGATTTCCCCGACGATGATGAAATACCCGCATGGGCGAGAGGCTCCGTTGCGGCGGCATGGAAAGCCGGCATCATCAGCGGCAAGACGGATCCCTCGGGGCGGATATATTTTGCGCCCTCGGATATGCTTACCAGAGCGGAGGCGGCGGTAATGCTTGCAAGAGCGTTCGGCGCGAAGGGGACTGTTTCGCGCGCCTTTACGGACAGCGCGGATATACCCGAATGGGCGTCGGAGAGCATAAACGCGCTTGCCGCGGCAAATGTGATAACCGGCTACGACGACGGCTCGTTCAGACCGGCATCGAACGTCACCAGAGCCGAGTCCGCCGTTATGATAAACAAGCTATTATCCGCCGAAAAATGATAATTCAAGGGGCATTATGTATAAAAAGCCTGAATTTTGCATAAATATTTTGTTTAAATATTGACAAACGAAAAAAATTGATGTATAATAACAGTAATATTCAGTTAGTATTGTCAATCGGCATAATGCTTTGTGATTTATCATTATTAAAATAAATTTCAGGCATGATGTGATTGACGCAACAAAAGAAAGAGGTGAGTGAGCGCTCACTGCGGCGTGGAGGCTGTAACGAGAGGGAGAAGCAGTAAAAATTTAAAAAAATCAAAAAGGAGGACAAAAACAATGGAGGCAAAAGGAAAAGGACTTTTAAAGGTTTTCGGAGTATTATTTATAATTGAAGGAATCATAGGTATTATATGCTACGGAATACTGACCCTGATACTCAGCGCGGGAACGATTATTGAGCATGAGGGACTGGCGGGAGCTACTGTCACGGGAGTGGCGGCAATGTATACCATATCCGCTATTGTATCGCTGATAGCAGGTATTGTCGGCGTTAAATATGCCGCGGAGCCCAAGGGCGCGATAAAGTGCCTTGTATTGGGTATTATAAATCTTGTGCTTACCTTCATCGCGGGAATGTGGTCCGTAATAAGCGGAGGCGTTACCGTGATTCACGCTCTTTATGCGGGTCTAGGCCTTATAATCCCGTCGCTTTACATAGCGGGTGCTTATATAAACGCCAAGCAATAAATCAGATAAAGAGGAGAGAATAACGTGAAAGTTCCTTTCACGTTAGCCTCCGGCAGGATTAAATTCGCGCGTGCGATTTTTTGCTCGACTGTGTCTCGCAAAACGCACATGCGCAATAATAATCTCTTGTCATTCCTTGCCCTGCGACAAGAGATTGAATTTAATTCCTATTTGCGCCGACGCAGGGCGGCAGAATGGAGATTATTATGCGTTACAAAATATCGGGAGCGCCCATGCCTGTGGTAGAGGTTGCTCTTGACAGAGGAGAATGTATTTATACACAGTCCGGAGGAATGAGCTGGATGACGCCGTCCATATCAATGGAAACGAATATGAAGGGCGGCATTATGAAAAGCTTGGGCAGAATGTTCGGCGGAGAGTCGCTGTTTATGGTGACATACACAGCCAAAGAGGATGACAGCAGGATAGCGTTTTCATCCACCATGCCCGGCGAGATTCATAAGCTTGATATAAGCTCCGACAAGGAATATATCCTGCAAAAGCAGGCGTTTCTGTGCGCGGAGCCTACGGTGCAGCTTTCGACATATTGGCAGAGAAAAGCGAGCGCCGGAATGTTCGGCGGCGAAGGCTTTATCATGCAGAAGCTCAGCGGCAGGGGAACCGCGTTTGCGGAGCTTTCGGGTTCTATAATCGAGGTAGATCTCGCGCCGGGAGAACAGATCAAGGTTGACACGGGTCATGTTGCTTACTTTGAAAGCAGCTGCGGCTATGATGTTGAAACCGTAAAGGGCTTTAAGAATATACTTTTCGGAGGAGAGGGACTGTTTCTTACAGTGCTTACAGGCCCCGGCAAGGTATATCTCCAGACAATGACGGCTGAAGCTCTCGCGCAGAAGATCATACCGTATATACCTGTCCAAAACACAAGCCGATAAAAATTACAGATATAATAAAACCGCCGCACCTGACAAATCGCCGGGTGCGGCGTTCTTTTGCTGCTTTGAAATTCCGATATTTACGGCGTTATGTGTTTGTTGTTAAATCGGTTATGCCCTTGCCGCTGTTGGGTATAAAATGCGAGTAGGTCTGATCGCATAGGAACACAGTCACAAGCGCGATGCAAATCGTAATACGGACTTTTTTCGGTATCTTTTGGAACAGATCGTCAAGCGCGGGCGCTATAAGGTATATCGCGGCGCAGCCTCCCATTGCGAATACAAGCAGTCCCTCAAGGCAGATCCTGCCGTTAAGGTTAAGGAAGTATCCGCTGTAGTCCCACCATCTCATGCCTTTGCTCATCTCAAGATACCATGAGGTGAAGTATTCCACTATTCCGCACAGAACCATTGTGGCGATAAACGTAAGCGCCGGCTTTGAGCGGATCTTTTTCAGCACGATAAGCACCAGAGTTCCTCCCACTCCGTATATCGGCAGCCACGGACCGTATGAAACGCCTCTGTTTACAAATTTTCCCGTTGTAAACATAAACAGGCATACTTCCCAGACCCAGCCTATAAAGGAGAACGAGAAGAATATAAGTATCAGCGATGTAAGAGAGTAATTTCTGTCATAATCCGAATGTGCCCACTGTCTTGCCGGAGCCGGAGGTATCATGTACTCGTTTACGGGATATTCCCCTGCGGTGACGGCGTTTTCAAGACGGGTGTCGCAAAGAGCGGCAGCGCCCTCGATATTTTTGTCTTTCGCGTTTTGACGGAGCGCCATATACAGCTCCGCGTCGGTAAGCTTTACATACGGGTCAACAAAAAGAATACCGGTCAGATTAAGCGTCAAAAAGCTGATTATTTTCCATGGAATGAAGGATATGTCAAGCAGAAATGTTTTCGCCTTATAGCCGTTCATCATCTGCCGCGAAAGCTTTATCGCCTCGCGCGCGCCTATGTCGGGGTTTTCAGCCGCAATATAGGGGACAAGACGGTAGGAATATCTTTTTATAAAGCCGCCGACGATCGTCAGCCTCCACAGATACTGATACAGCATCTTAAGGAAGGTGATTTTCGCGATCTTTCCGCCGCGCTTTATATGCCACGGGAACAGTATGCGGTTGAGCTTTGTTTTGCTGTATGTGCGCACCTCAAGCAGATAGCGGCAATAGCCCACGCTGATGACGTTTTTTATAAATATCAGCAGCAGCAGACTCACAAGCGCCCCGACGCCTATTATAATGCCGGGACTCAGCCTGTCGCCGAAGGCTATCTGGTTTATCGAGTTCATCACTCCGAACATAACGCTTCCCGCGCCCTCGGTATTTCTGGCGAACAGGGAAAGCACTCCCGAAGTCCACTTCTTCGCGGCACCGCTTTCCATGCCTATGCCGCCGAGAAACTTATCCACAATATCCGTATTGTTCAGCGTATCGGTTCGGGCGGTGTCCGCCATGACAACATCGGAGGCGGTTTTATGGTTATAAACTGCGCCGGCGAGGTTGGCAAGCTTCTCCGCATTCCTTGCGGGATTTGAAGAATATCCCATAATGACCGAAAAAATCACACAGATTATAACGATCCCCCAATAGTTCCTTTTCAACGTTTTACGAGCGTTCTTTTTAAATTCTTTTCTGCTGTACAAAACGATCCCTCCTTATGAGTTATATATTATATACATTATACAATATATTTATCAAAAACGCAAGATTTATATAAAAATTTATCGGTTTTTTTCGCTGAAATAATCCCCATATGCGCCATGTATGCAAGGATATTATACGAAATCGGATAAGCTGTATATTCAGACTGCGGATTACTTTATGCAAAAATTTATAAAATTTTCCCAAATGCCTATTGTAAATGAAGTGAATTTGTGTTATAATACCTTTAATATTATTATAACAAGGAGGCGCTGTATGGACGCGAAATATAAACGGGTTCTTATAAAAATAAGCGGAGAGGCTCTTGCGGGCAAGGCAGGCTACGGCTTTGACGAGGATACTTTGGCAAGAATATCGAAAAGTCTGAAAAAGGCGGTAGATATGGGAGTTGAGGTATCTATTGTTGTGGGCGGCGGAAATATCTGGCGCGGGAGAAGCGGTCAGAATATGGACAGAACCAGAGCCGATCATATGGGTATGCTTGCGACGGCGATAAATGCGCTCGCGCTGTGTTCCGCGCTTGAAAACGAGGGCGTGGAAACAAGAGTACAGACAGGTATAGAAATGCGTCAGGTAGCGGAGCTTTACATAAGAGGTAAGGCTATACGCCATCTGCAGAAGGGGAGAGTGGTTATTTTCGGCTGCGGAACGGGTAATCCGTTTATGTCAACCGATACCGCCGCGGCGCTTCGCGCTGTTGAAACGGAGGCCGATATAATCTTTCTTGCAAAGAAGGTGGACGCCGTGTACGATTCCGATCCGAATACCAATCCCAACGCGAAAAAATACGACCATCTCACCTTTGACGAGGTGCTGAGCAAGAATCTCGGCGTTATGGATTCGACAGCCGCTTCCATGTGCCGCGATAATAATATGCCCATACTTGTATTCGGTCTGAACGATCCGGATAATATAGTCAGGGCATTGAAAGGCGAGGTTATAGGCACGTATGTGTCAACAGACGGCATACGTAAATAAATCAACAGAAAGGATGAGGAAAATGGCTAAATATCCCGAAATAGAAGAAAAGATGAATAAAAGAGTAAACGGCTACAGCTCGGAGCTTAAGACCGTAAGGGCAGGCAGAGCAAACGCGTCCGTGCTTGACAAGGTGGCTATAGATTACTACGGCACGATGACTCCCGTGGCGCAGATAGCATCAATCTCGTCGCCCGATCCCAAGAGCCTGCTTATACAGCCGTGGGACAGATCATCTTTAAAGGCTATAGAAAAGGCGATACAAAAGTCCGATATAGGCATACCGCCGCAGAACGACGGCTCGGCTATACGTTTAAGCTTCCCCCCTCTTACCGAGGAGAGAAGAAAGGAGCTTGTAAAGCTTGTCAAGAAGTACACCGAGGAGGTTAAAATCCAGGTGAGAAACGTGCGCCGTGACGCGATGGACGATTACAAGGCGCAGAAAAAGAAGTCCGAAATAACAGAGGACGATTTCAAGAGCATTGAAAAAGATATTCAGAAGCTGACCGATAAGTTTATCAGCGAGGTTGATGCTATCGCGGAGGCGAAGGAAAAGGAAATAATGGAGATCTGACAAAACAGTATCTTTTTAGGCGGCGCTGCGAGGTTACAGTGCGTTGGTTTGCGGCGCTGCCCGAAGCTATTCCGGCGGGCTGTGATCGTGCAGCCCGTTGCTTATATGGCAGGCGCATATACCGCCGGAAGAATATGGGGGAAATATGTTATTTAGAAGAAAAAGCAGACTTTTGGAGGAGATAGACCCAAACGCGCTTCCCGCGCATATAGGCATTATCATGGACGGGAACGGCAGATGGGCGAAAAAGCGCGGTCTCCCCAGGAGCGCCGGTCATTCGGCGGGAGCCGATAACCTTAAAAAGATCGTAACAGAGTGCAATAAAATGGGTGTGCGCTATGTGACGGTGTACGCGTTTTCAACCGAGAACTGGAAACGCCCGAAGGACGAGGTGGACTATCTTATGGGACTGCTTTTGGATTATCTGCGCGACGCGGAAAATTCTTTGGCGGGAGAAAATGTGGTAGTGCGGGCGATAGGCTCAAGGAAAGAGCTTTCCGAGGAGATACAGCGCCAGATAATAAAGACGGAGAACTTTACAAAAAACAACACCGGCGTCACATTAAATATCGCGCTGAACTACGGCTCGCGTGAGGAGATAACCCACGCGGTGCAAAAAATCGCCCTTGACGCGGCGGCGGGTACGCTAAATCCCGATAGCATTACAGAGGATACGATCTCCGGCGCGCTTTATACCGCCGGTCAGCCGGAGGTGGATCTGCTCATACGGACGAGCGGCGAGCTTCGGCTGAGCAATTTTATGCTCTGGCAGATAAGCTATGCCGAGCTGTGGTTTACAGACAAGAACTGGCCCGATTTTTCGATAAAGGATCTGCACAGCGCGATATTGGATTATCAAAACAGGGGCAGACGTTTCGGAGGTGTTTGAGTTATGCTTAAACGAATAGTGACTGCATTGGTAAGTCTGGCTGTGTTTTTTGCCATTGTGCTGCCGGGGAACAGGGTGGTTTTCGATATTGCTGCCGCTCTTATAACGGCGGGGATGCTGTGGGAGATGTTCAATGTGATGCGTATGCCGAAGCTTTTATGGGCGGTCGGGTACGCAAGCGCCGTGCTTACGGCTTACGGACTGTACACAGGCTGTGTCGAGGTAACGGGAGCCGTCACGATGGCCGCGTTTTTGGTGACGGCGGTGATCCTGCACGGAAAGAATACGTATAAGACGGTATTTGCGGCGGCGTTTTCGTCATATTATATAACGTATTTTATGATGACGCTTGTATGGAATATGGATAAGTACGGCTTGGGTATACTGTTTCTGCCGTTTATATGCGCGTGGACGACGGACACGGGAGCGTATTTTGCGGGAACATTTTTCGGAAAGCACAAGCTTATACCCCATGTAAGCCCCAAAAAGACGGTTGAAGGCTCTGTGGGCGGAGTGGTCTGCTGTATCATATGCGTATATTTGTATCTGCTTATAGCGGACGGCGTATTCCATGCGCGGCTTACACAGACGTACCCCGTATGGATATTTGCGGTCATCGCGGCTGTTGCCTCGGTGCTGTCGCAGCTCGGAGACCTGGCGGCTTCCGCGATAAAGCGCGACTGCAAGGCAAAGGATTTCGGCACGATATTTCCCGGCCACGGAGGCATACTTGACCGTTTCGACAGCGTATTGTTTACAGCGCCATGCGTATATTATATGATAGAATTTTTCAGCGCGGCGCTAAGATAAGGAACATATGAGATGAAAAAGAAAATAACAATACTCGGCTCCACCGGCTCCATAGGCACACAGACGCTTGATATAGTGCGCGAATATCCGGAGCTTTTGGAGGTCGGGGGACTGGCTGCGTATTCAAACATCGCTCTGCTTGAAAAGCAGGCGCGCGAGTTTAAACCCGATACGGTTTATGTCGGGCGCGGGGACAAAGCGGCGGAGCTTAGGATAAAGCTTGCGGATACAGGCGTAAAGGTCATTTCCGGCAAGGGAGGACTTTGCGAGATTGCCGCCCTCGGCGAAGCCGATACCGTGGTTACGGCGGTAGTGGGCATAGAGGGACTGCTCCCGACAATAGCCGCGATAAAAGCGGGAAAGAATATAGCGCTTGCGAATAAGGAAACGCTCGTTACGGGAGGGCATATAGTTACGGCTCTCGCAAAGGAAAAGGGCGTGAAGCTTTTGCCGGTGGACAGCGAGCATTCGGCGATATTCCAGTCGCTTGCGGCGTCCGCAAGACCGCAAAAGGAACTGAAAAAAATACTTCTGACCGCATCGGGCGGGCCGTTTTTCGGAAAGAAAAAAGCGGAGCTTGAAAATGTGACTCCGGCACAGGCGCTGAAGCATCCCAACTGGAACATGGGCGCGAAGGTTACGATCGACTCGTCCACGCTTGTGAACAAGGGACTTGAGGTTATAGAGGCAAAGTGGCTGTTCGGCGTGAGCGTTGACGACATAGAGGTGCTTGTGCATCGTCAGAGCGTGGTACATTCCATGGTGGAATTTGCCGACAACGGCATAATAGCGCAGCTCGGCGCGCCGGATATGCGCCTGCCGATACAGTTCGCGCTCTTTTATCCCTATCGTCTGCCGATGAAGGGGAACGCGCTTGATTTTTCAAAATATCCGTCGCTCACCTTTGAAAAACCCGACACCGACACCTTTCGGGCGTTAAAGCTTGCCTACAGAGCCGGACGCGAGGGCGGCATACTTCCCACGGCGTTCAACAGTGCGGACGAAGCCGCCGTGGAGGCGTTTATGCGCGGAGAGCTTTCGTATACGGGCATAACCGACGCGATAGAATATACAATGGATAATACACGGAATATACAAAACCCCGGTACGGATGATATACTGCTTTGCGATGCTTTCGCGCGGGAACAGGTAAAAAAATTTATTGATTCGGGAGTGAAGTAATTGCTTACGGCTGTTGTAACTATATTGATATTTCTTGTGATGATAACCCTGCATGAGTTCGGGCATTTTATCGCCGCGAAATCAACAGGTATACGTGTGTTGGAATTTTCGGTGGGGATGGGTCCGGCGATATTTAAAAAGACGCGCGGCGAAACGCTTTACAGCGTCAGGGTGCTTCCCATAGGCGGCTACTGTAAATTTGAAGGCGAGGACGCCGAGTCCGATGATGAGGGAGCCTTTTACAAGCAGGCTGTATGGAAAAGGATAATCACCGTTGTGGCGGGCGCAGTGTTTAATGTGCTGTTGGGATTTGTGCTGTTTGTGATACTCATGTCCGGCGCGGAGGGATTCAATACAAACACGATAAGCTCCGTTGTGCCGGAGTCGTATCTGGCGCAGAGCGGCGTTCAGCCGGGAGATAAGATAGTAAAGATAGACGGCAAAAGGATAAACTTTTATAAGGATATAACTCTCTACACCTCCGCCCTTACGGGAGATGAAACCTTTGATATTACGGTAAAGCGCGGCTCGGAGAAAAAGACCTATTCCATCCGCCCCAGCGAAAGAAAAATACGCATTGATTATACCGAAGAAGGAGCCGATTATCACGAGTCGATAAACGGAGTCGAAAGCTCGCATTTTTATCCCTACGGCACCGAGGCGAAGCGCATAGAGGAAAAGATCGGCACGACTGAGGAGTCAACCGATTATCTTATAGGCTTTACGCCGGAGGTCGAAAAAAGAAGCGTCGTTTCCGTGCTGAAGCAGGCACGATATATGACGTCTTACGTTGTGAAGCTGATATATAAATCGCTGTGGGATATGGTGACGGGCAAAATCGGAGTGGATCAGCTGTCGGGGCCTGTGGGGATCGTATCGGAGGTAAATACGGCGGTGCATCAGGAGGAAGGCAGATGGGAGTATGTGCTTTCGCTTGCGGGACTGCTCACCATAAATCTGGGAGTGTTCAATCTCCTTCCCATACCCGCGCTTGACGGCGGCAGACTGGTATTCCTTATAATAGAAGCGATACGCCGCAAGCCGATACCGCCCGAAAAAGAGGGCATGGTCCACACAATAGGCTTGCTTTTGCTGTTCGCGCTTATAATATTTATAACGTTTTGCGATGTTTTAAGGCTTATAAAGCATTAGGGAGGAGAAATCTATGACGAGAACCGTTAATATAGGCGGCGTTGTGATAGGCGGCGGCAATCCCTGCGCCATACAGTCGATGACCAACACCGACACCCGCGACGCCGAAAAGACTGTCGAGCAGATACTGCGTCTTGAGGACGCGGGATGTCAGATAATAAGAGTCGCGGTGCCTGATGCGCAGGCCGCGGCGGCGGTGAAGAAAATCAAGGCGGGAATACATATCCCGCTTGTGGCGGATATACATTTTGATTACCGTCTGGCGCTTGAGTGCATCAAAAACGGCGCGGATAAGGTGCGCATAAATCCGGGCAATATCGGAAGCATAGACCGTGTGCGCGAGGTCGCCGACGCGGCGGCTGACAAGGGCATACCTATACGCGTAGGCGTAAACAGCGGCTCGCTGCAAAAGGATATACTGAAAAAATACGGCCGCCCTACCGCCGAGGCGCTTGTGGAGAGCGCGTTCCGTCATATTGAGATACTTGACGGGGTGAATTTTCATGACGTTGTGGTGTCAATAAAAATGTCGAGCGTGCCGGAAACGGTCAGGGCATACAGGCTGTTTCACGAGAAATCGGATATTCCGCTGCATATAGGCGTGACCGAGGCGGGCACCGTCAAGGGCGGGATCATGAAATCCGCCATAGGCATAGGCGCGCTGCTTTTGGACGGCATAGGCGACACGATGAGGGTGTCGCTGACGGCGGATCCGGTGGAGGAAATTTACGCGGCAAAGAATATTTTAAAGGTTCTGGGACTGCGTGAAACGGGTATCGAGCTGGTGTCGTGTCCCACCTGCGGAAGAACGCAGATCGACCTTATCCCGATAGCATCGGAGATTGAGCGGCGCATAGAGGAAATAGAGGATTCGTATCACGGCAGAAAAATCAAGGCGGCGGTCATGGGCTGCGCCGTGAACGGCCCCGGAGAGGCGCGTGACGCGGATATAGGCATTGCCGGCGGAAAAGGCGAGGGACTGCTTTTCTCACACGGCGAGATTATAAAAAAAGTGCCGGAGGACAGACTTGCCGATGAATTTATGGCGGCTCTCGCGCAGATAATGAACGGGCGATGAATACCGGCGCTTTTGAGAAACAGAGAAGGAATGTTTAAGTACCTGATTGGAGGAGGAATATCGGGATGAAAAAATTTTTGGTAATAAACGGAGTAAACTTAAATATGCTCGGCATACGCGAGCCGGGCATTTACGGAAGCTCCGCGCTTGCAGAGCTTGAGGGCATGATCTCGGAAAAAGCGGCGGAGCTTGGCGTTGAGGTTGACTTCTTTCAGAGCAATATCGAGGGCGAAACGGTAAACGCCATACATGGGGCGTTGGGAAATTATGACGGAATTATAATAAATCCGGGCGCATGGACGCATTACTCATACGCGCTTCGCGACGCTCTCGGCGCGGTAAAGCTGCCCTGCATAGAGGTGCATATCTCGAATATCCACAAGCGCGAGGAATTTCGCCATGCTTCGGTGACCGCGCCGGAATGTACGGGACAGATCACCGGCCTCGGATTTAAGGGATACCTGCTTGCATTGGAGGCGCTTGCCGATGCTTAAACGGATCGAAAAGCTCAGAAACGCTTTGAAGGACGGAGAGAGCGCGTATATCACAAGCTATCCGAATGTGTATTACTACAGCGGCTTCCGCTCGGAGGACGCCGATCTGCTTATCTCGCATGACAAGGCTTACATAATAACCGATTCGCGCTATACCATTCAGGCGCGCGAGCAGGCGCCGGACTTTGAGATATACGATATTGCCGGCGGTCTTGCGGCGCTTTTTGGGGACTTTTGCGCGAAGCGCGTTTACATAGAGGAGAAGAACCTTACCGTTGCAAGGCTTGGAATGTTAAGAAGGATCAGCGCCGGAAAAGAGCTGTTTTACGGACAGGAGCTTATTTCCGGCTTCAGGCGCGTAAAGGATGCGGACGAGATACGCAGAATAGCCGAGGCGGAGCGTCTGGGAGATGAGGCGTTTTCATATATTCTCACAAGAATACGGACGGGACGTACAGAACGCGAGATCGCGCTGGAGCTTGAGTTTTTCATGAAAGAGCATGGGGCGTCGGCGCTGTCGTTCGACACCATCGCGGCATCGGGCGCAAGATCGGCCATGCCGCACGGCGCGGCAAGCGGCAAGGTCATAGAGGACGGCGATTTTCTTACGCTTGACTTCGGCTGCGTGCTTGACGGCTACTGCTCGGATATGACGCGCACCGTTGTGATGGGCAGCGCCGACGAAAGACAGCTTGATGTGTACGACACTGTGTTAACCGCGCAGATGATGGCGCTTGAAGCGCTCAAGCCCGGAAAGAAGTGCCGCGATATCGACGCCTTGGCAAGGGATTATATAGCATCGAGGGGATACGGAGATAATTTCGGACACAGCCTCGGACACAGCGTAGGCATAGAGATCCATGAACAGCCGGTGCTTTCGGCAAGGTGCGATGAGATAATAAAGCCGGGGCATATACTGACGGTGGAGCCGGGAGTGTATATAGACGGCTTCGGCGGCGTGAGGATAGAGGATCTTGCGGCGGTGACCGAGGACGGAATACGCAATCTGACGTCCTCGCCGAAAGAGCTTATAACAATATAAGCGGCAAAATCCAAATAATATCCGACAAATATCCCAAAAGGACTTGACAAAGTACACTGTTATATATTACAATATATGTATATGTAATATTTCAATACAAAATCCGGCACAATAATAAGTATGTGCTGTAAGAAAGCGAGGAAAAATATTTATGATAGCAGCAGGAGATTTCAGAAACGGAGTTACATTCGAGCTTGACGGCAACGTATATCAGGTTGTTGAGTTCCAGCACGTAAAGCCCGGTAAGGGAGCCGCTTTTGTAAGAACGAAGATAAAGAATATAATCACAGGCGGTGTTGTTGAAAGGACCTTCCGTCCGACAGAGAAAATGCCCAAGGCGCATATTGAAAGAAAGGATATGGAATATTCCTACAACGACGGCGATCTTTACTATTTCATGGATCAGGAAACCTACGATATGATCCCCATAGGCAAGGAGCAGGTGGGCGACGCGCTGAAGTTTGTTAAAGAGAATATGGTCTGCAAGATAATGTCGTACAAGGGCAATATATTCGGTATAGAGCCGCCTACATTCGTAGAGCTTGCAATAGCCGAAACAGAGCCCGGCTTCAAGGGCAACACAGCGACAGGCGCGACCAAGCCCGCTACGCTTGAAACGGGCGCCGTTATTCAGGTGCCGCTATTTGTTGACAGCAGCGATATAATCAGAGTTGACACAAGAACCGGCGAGTACATGGACAGAGTCTGATCTGTATTGAACCTCTGTCACGGAGAGGAGGAAAGGAATTATGGATAACATCATAAAAAAAGCGGCATATCTTAAAGGTCTTGCCGACGGCATGAAGCTTGCCGAAAAAAGCGACGAGGGCAGAATTATTGCGGAGCTTTTGACGCTTATCGAGGATATGGCTTCCGAGCTTAAAAACACAAACGAGGAGCTTGACGGTATGGACATGGATCTGGACGTGCTTGAAGAAGATTTTGAAAGCTTGTCGAATGATTATAAATATGTTGCTGCCGATGTTGCGCGTCTGGTGGATATTGCGGACGATGATTTCGGCTTTGATGACGACGATGATTACGATGATGAGGATGACGATGACGATCTTTTCCGCTCATATGACGATGACGATGATTACGACGATGATTATGATGATTATGACGAAGAAGACGATATGCCCGGATTTTTCGAGCTGAAGTGTCCGAAGTGCAACGAGGACGTGCTTATTGATTTCGACATGATCAACAGCGACGAAGGTCTTGTGTGTCCCAACTGCAAGGAAAACATCACTCTCGAATTTGATTACGGCGATGATGACAGCGAGGACGAGGACTGATTTTTAAAAAACCGAGGCGGTTCCCGATAAAAGGGAGCCGCTTTAATGTTATGAGGTAAAAATGAGGGGAATATACATTCACATTCCGTTCTGCGCGAAAAAGTGCCGTTACTGCGATTTCGCGTCATATGAAGGGATGCTCGGACTGTCGGGCGAGTATATAAAGGCGCTTGGCGAGGAAATGCGCCTCTACAGAGGCGAAGCGGCGGACACGGTGTTTATAGGCGGCGGTACGCCTACCATGCTTTCGGCGGGGGAGATCTCGCGCCTTTTGGAGCTGACAGCGGCAAACTTTCGGCTTTCCTCCGATCCGGAGATCACCTCCGAGGCAAATCCAGGGACGCTCGATGATGAGAAGCTTCGCGCGCTCTATACGGGCGGGGCGAACCGTTTAAGCATAGGCGTTCAGTCCTTTGACAACGGGGAGCTTAAGGCTCTCGGCAGAATACATGACGCCGATACCGCCGTGCGCGAGATAACGGCGGCGCAGAGGTATTTTGACAATATAAACGTTGACCTTATGACGGCGATACCGCGCCAGACGGAGAAAACTCTTTTAAAAAGCCTTGAAACGGCGGCGTCGCTCGGAGTAAAGCATATCTCATGCTACAGCCTTATTATAGAAGAAGGCACGCCGCTTTATGATGACTTTAAGGCGGGGGCCGTCCGGCTTCCGGAAGAGGAGGAGGACAGGAAAATGTATGAAATGACCCGCGATTTCCTGCGCTCATACGGATATGAAAGATATGAAATATCAAATTACGCCCTGTCGGGCTTTGAATGCCGCCACAATCTGAAATACTGGGACTGCGGCGAATATATAGGCATAGGCGCGGCGGCGCACTCGTACTTTGAGGGCGCGAGATATTCAAATACGCGCGATGTAAGGGAATATATCCGCGGCGGCGGACGAGGACTTGAGAGGACTGTGCTTACCGCCGATGATAAGATGGGCGAGTTTATGATACTGGGACTGCGCCGGACGGACGGCATATCGGAAACGGAATTTTTCCGCCGTTTCGGCAAAAGCTTTGAAGCGGAATACGGCGCTGTTGCCGGAAAATATATTTCGGGCGGGTTTATGGAAAGGAAAGACGGCAGGGTATTTCTCACCGATAAGGGTACGGACGTATCAAATTACATCATGTGCGATTTTTTAAAGTAACAAATAAAAAAGAGCTACGGTGGAACCTGGCACAATACCGTAACTCTTTTTTGGCTGCGGAAGAAGGATTCGAACCCTCACAAAATGAGTCAGAGTCATTCGTGCTACCTTTACACAATTCCGCAATTTTGGCTTGTCAATCACAAACCTTATATATAATAGCATAACTTGTCCGTTTTGTCAAGAGTTTTTTTGATGATTTCCCGAAAATTTTTGCTGATTTTTTTGATGCGGATAAAATTATGCAAAAAACATAAAAGTACTATTGAAATTTATAAAAATATAGTGTATAATTTATGATGTAAAAAATATGATGTAAAAATTTGCGTTTGTACGCAGGGAGGGAAGGAAATGAAAAAATATCTATCGGCGCTGCTTGCGCTGCTGTTCGCGCTTCAGCTTTGTGTGACGGCGCCCTTGGCGGAGGATGCCGCAGCGGACGATCCGACAGCCGATTACAATTTCAATATCGGCTGGAAATTTTCAAAGCCGAACGGCACGTCATGGCCCTTGGCTGACGCTGTAGCCTCAACGCTTGACTCGGCGGGAAGAAAATTTTACGAGCCGGATTTTGACGACAGCGCGTGGCAGGAGGTAAGTCTGCCGCATACATTTAATGACGAGGATTCGTTCAGAAGCGTTGCGCAGGATCCCGGCGAGGGCGGCTCTTACAGGGGTATAGCCTTTTACAGAAAGACCTTCGGTCTTGACAGCGCCGACAGCGGCAAGAAGGTCATAGTCGAGTTTGAGAAGGTGCGTCAGGCGGCTTACGTTTATATAAACGGCGAGCTTGCCGGATATTACGAGATGGGCGTTTCGCCTTTTGGCATAGACCTGACAAAGTACGTTAAATTCGGAGAGGAAAATGTTATAGCCGTGGCGATAGACAACACCTCGTCGCGCGGCATGACGAGGCTTATAGCGGAAACGATGCCCGGTTCCGAGCCGGGAGCCAACGACGGCGCGTCGTTCCAGTGGAATACAAAGGATTTCAATCCCGATATGGGAGGTCTTGCGGGGAACGCGGTGCTTCACTTAAAGAACAGTGTCTACCAGACGCTTCCGCTTTATTCCAATCTGCGTACAAAAGGCACTTATATATATGCCGACAACATAAACGTTCCGTCAAAGACCGCCGACATCCATGTTGAATCGGAGATCAGGAACGAAAGCGGCGCCGCAGTGTCCGCGACACTTGAGGCGCAGATAATCGACGCCGATGGAAAGGTAGTGCAGTCGTTCAAATCCGATGCCGTAACGATAGCTCCCGCAGGCGATACCGAAAAGAATTATGACAAGTCGATAATACCTGCTGACGCATATGCCGAGGATCCCGCGCCGACGGAAACGGCGTCCTTGGAAGCAACGGTCATAGGGGTTGCCGCAAGCGTGTCGGGACTGAGATTGTGGTCGCCGGATGATCCGTATCTGTATACCGTTCGCACGATCCTCACCTCCGACGGAGAGGTTACGGACGTTGAGGAGCATAAGACAGGCTTCAGAAAGGTCGAGATAAAAGGCGGCACGGACGGCGGCGTGTTTATAAACGACAAGCACATATGGCTTACCGGCTATGCCCAGCGCTCCACAAACGAATGGGCGGCGATAGGCATAGGCACCGACTGGCTCAAGGATTATGACGCGCAGCTTATACGCGAGAGCAACGCCAATTTCGTCAGATGGATGCATATAGCGGCGCAGCCTGCGGATATACGCTCCTTTGACAAATACGGCGTGGTATGCGTGCAGCCGGCAGGCGATAAAGAGAGCGATGTCACCGGCAGACAATGGGATCAGCGTATGGAAGTCATGCGCGATACGATAATTTATTTCAGGAACAGTCCGTCCATAATCTTTTTCGAGTCGGGCAATTCCGCCAATTCGGCGGAGCATATGAAAGAGATGACTGCGCTGAAAAACGAGCTTGACCCTCATGGAATGAGAGCGATCGGCTCAAGAAGCATAATCGATCCCGAAGCGGTCGCGGAGGCTGAATATGTAGGCACCATGCTTGGAAGAAACGTATGGGACGGAAAAACATTTACCGAAGAAGGCGCGGCTGCAAGAGATGCGAGAGCTGTTGTGGAAACGGAATATCACCGCGAGGAGTCGCCCAGACGCGTATGGGATGATTATTCACCGCCCGATTTCGATTACAGGAACACATATTCGGGCGGCTCAAAAAAGAGCTATATGGACGCGTATGATCTCACAGCCGAGGATTTCGTTTTGTCGGATGCGAAGGCGTATAACGAGTTTTACCAAAGCCGCACCCTGTCCAACAGCGAAACGCCGTATTACAGCGCGGCGGCAGCTCTGTGCTGGTCGGATTCCAATCAGCACGGCAGACAGCAGGCAAGCGAGAACGCGCGTATGAGCGGGCGCGTGGATCCTGTAAGAATTAAAAAGCAGAGCTTCTATGCGTACAAGACTATGCAGAGCGAGGAACCTTCGGTGTACATTGTGGGCCACTGGAATTACCCGGAGGACCCCGCGGAATACGAGTATGAGCTTAAGGATGACGCGTACAATTACACGGGCGAAACCGCGCTGCGCGATCCGAAGAATAAGACGGTGTACGTCATAGCGTCAAACGTCGCGTCGGTGAAGCTGTTCATCAACGGAGCCGAGGCGGGAAGCTGCGAAGAAGCAACTGACGGCTTTGTATATTCCTTCCCGGGCATAGATATTACACAGCACGGGTATATTGAAGCGGTAGGATATGACGCGGACGGAACGGAGCTTGCGAGAAATCGAATTGATACGGCGGGCGAGCCGGCACAGATACGTCTTACGCCGGTGACGGGGCCGAACGGTCTGTACGCGGACGGAGAGGATGTCGCCTATATAGACGTCGAGGTCGTGGATGAAAACGGCAATGTATGCCCGCTGGATTATGACAGAATAGACTTTGAAGTGAGCGGACCGGCTAAAATGATGGGCGGCTATAACAGCGGCGTTGCGGATCTTAATCACAGCAACAGCTACGTGTACGCCGAGTGCGGCACCAACCGTATCTTCCTGCGCTCAACGCGTGAAGCCGGCGAGATAACCGTAACCGCGAAGCGCGCGGGAATGTTTGATACAACCGTGAAGCTTACATCCGTGCCGTTTGAAACGGACGAAAACGGTCTTACGCTTACAATGCCGCAGACAAGAGAATACGGCCTTTCGGCGGAAGCCCCCGTATCGGAGCCTGTGCCGGTGCCGATGCAGAAGCTTTCGGGAAGATTTACGGTAAGCTTCGGCATAAACACCTCCGTTGCGCTAAAGAAGGACACTGCCGATACCGCTGTCGTTATAATGGCGGACGGCGTTAAAGTGAATGCGGACGCATATAAGCTGCAGGGCGTTTACGGCGAGATAATCCCCGTGCTTGAAGCTCTCGGCGCGCAGTATTCATACGATGAGCAGAGCAAAACGCTTACGGCGTCATACAACGGCAACACCATACAGACAACGGCTGAAAGCTCCGAAATGCTTGTAAACGGAGAGCCTTCAATAATAAACGACTGGCCCACTGTCAAGGACGGCGTACTGTACGCCGAGATAAGCGCCGTAGCGGCAAATCTCGGATATAACGTGAAGGAATCGGACGGGATGTATGAAATATGGAGGTAAGAGATGAAAAAAATTATACATATATTGCTTCTCATCGCGGCGGTGTTTGCGTTCGGGTCGGCTGCCTACGCCGAGGACGCGGTGCTGTATGAAGGCGCGGCGATGGAAACCGGCGCGGAAGCGGTCGATCTTGACGGCTGGGGGAAAGAGCTTTTCAGCAAGGCGGTATTTGAAGCGGATGTGAGATTTAAGGAAACCGGCGCGGGCATCACGCTTCGCTCGGCTGACAATCAAAAGGGCGGCACGTCCATAAGAGCCGTTGACAGAGACGGAAAAATGACCCTTGCCGCCGACGGAGGCACAGGCTCATACTTTATCTATTATATAGAGCTTGATCCCGACACGTGGTACCATATAAAGCTCATCGGCTCCTACGGAGTGACTGACGGCATGGTGGACATGGTAGTGGATACTTACGACAAGGATAAAAATATAACGGACACAAAGAATTATTATGTCATACTCATGAATGAGATGTACGCCTCATCGGGCGTGGGCCCTGAGCATATACGCGTAGAGGCTGGGACTTGCGTGGACAACGTGAAGGTCACCGAGATGAAGCCGGACGGCATAAAGCTGTCGGCTCCCGCCGGTATGATCACTCCCGGAAGCACTGTTGATGTGTCGGCGAAGCTTACAAGAGAAGGCGAAGCGTTTGATTATGATATGCCCATTACGTATACGGTGAACACGTATACGGTGAACACGTATACGGTGAGCGGAGAAGGCGCCGAAATCTCGCCGGAGGGCGTGCTTACCGTCAGTGCGGACGCTCCCGCCGGCAAAATCACCGTAACGGCGTCGGCTGACGGCATGACGGATTCGGCGGAGCTTGAGATAGTGTCAGGAGATGTGTTTACCGTTACGGAGGCTGTATTCAGCGAGGATAACAGCGTGCTTGAAGGAGTAAAGGCGGTAAAGAATTTCAGCTATTCGGCGAGCGCGGTATTCACCACGGCGGTGTACGATGAGAACGGAACAATGCGCGCGGCATATGCCAAAACGGTTCCGGCAAAGGAGATAGCGCGCGGCGCGGAAACCGAAATAGTGCTTGACGCGGCTATGCCGGAGGGGTTTGACCCCGATACATGGACAGTGGATATATCGGCGTGGAGCGCGTCGGCTCAATGCGCGCTAACTCTGCCCGACGGAGATACCCTTGGGGTAAGAAGCGTGTTTGAATCAAACGGCGGAGCTGTCGAATGGATAGAGGACCGTGAAACCGTAATCGGTATGTTAAACGGCAAGACAATGCTTTTGCAGCTTGAAAACAGCGTTATCTACATAGACGGCGCGGCGGTGCAGCTTGAAAACGCGCCCGCAACAACAGACGACGTCACTTACGCGGACAGAGCGCTGTTTGAAAAGATGATATAAAACTGAAGCTGTAACGATAGAAATGATGAACGGGCGGCTGACAAATGATAGCCGCCCGTGTCGGGTTGTAACAATTAAAACATGATATTTCCCCTCATCCGCCCCTTCGGGGAAGGCGGCATTTGCGGCTATAAGGAGCAAATGACGGATGAGGGAGAAACCCGCCGCTGCGTCAAATTTCATGTGTTACACCGCAATACCGCATTGTATCGCCGAATTTATATTCAGCCCTCCATATGTCTGCCGAGAAAGCCGGCGGCTGATTCGGCAAGCTTCTTTTCCACGTCGCCCGGGGCGGACTTGTTGTCCAAAACGAATATTACCGAGCCTATGGTATCGCCCTCGGAGATTATCGGCACGACAACTCCGGCGCTGTATTTGTCCGAGCCGTCTATGACGGAAACTCCGTTTCTGCCGCTTTCCGAGTTGAAGGTGGTTTTGTTTTCCATCATCTTTTCCACCTCGGCGCTGATAGGCTTTTCGATAAAGTCCTTCTTCGGCAGACCGGATACGGCTATGACCGCGTCGCGGTCGGTTATGCAGGCTCCGTGACCGGAGGTCTTTGCGAGCGTTTCGGCGTAAGCCGCCGCGAAATCACCCAGTTCGCCGATGGGCGAGTACTTTTTAAATATCACCTCGCCGTCCTTTTCCGTATATATTTCCAGCGGGTCTCCCTCGCGTATACGCATAGTTCTGCGGATCTCCTTCGGAATAACAACTCTTCCGAGATCATCTATTCTTCTGACAATTCCTGTAGCTTTCATGATCATTCCTCCATGTGTTTTCTGAAAATTGTTTACTGCATACGGCTTGCGCCAAGCGATCCGTATTAAACGGCGCTTAATGCAAACCGGAAAATCGAATAAGCTCAATACGGTAATACAGAGAACCTATTCAATTTCATGTATTGTGCTTTTGTGCTACTATTATTTGCTTTAAAAGATATTTTATACAAAGCGCGTCAAGCTAAAATTTACCTTAAAACCTCTGATAACGCCTCCGCCAGACAGGAAGCGGCGGTTTTCGCTTCTTCGATGCTGTTTCCGTTGGAGCCTATTTCAAGTATAAGGCTGCCTTTTGTAAGATGTTCGTTGAAGCGCTCCTCTCTAAGCTGCACCGGACGCATAAGTCCGGGGTACATATTCACGGCGCATTTTTGGATATTTGCGGCAAAGGCAAGATTATCCCGCCAGTTTGGGTGCGACAGACCCATAGCATCGGAGGACGCAACTATCATCGCCTGTGCGCTCGGCGAACCGTTTACGGTGCAGCTTGTTTTAAGCCGTGTCCCGTCGGCGCGGGTCATCCCGTCGCGATGTACGTCAAGCACGACTTTCAGCGAGGGATATGCCTGAAGATTTTTCTTTATGGTTGACGCCGCCCTTGTATAAGAGCCGTTATAGGACGGGTAATCGTGGACGGTGGAGTCGTGGATCACGGAGATCCCGTGCCGCTCAAGGACAGAGCGTATGACCTCGCCGACAGCGACTGTGTTGAGGTTTTCGTCGGTGGATCGGTCGCGCCCCGTGGTCAGGGCGTAGCTTTCGGTGGTATGGGTGTGCATGATAAGCACCTGCGGTCCGTCGGAGGTGAGAGTAAACGGGAGCGGCTTTTTTGAGTATTCGTTTATGTCAACCTTGTAAGAGGTATGGTTGTCAAGGCTTATCCCCTTGCTTTGCGTCACGGCTTCGGCAGTAATGGAAGGCGCCGGCGGAGAAGGCGCAGGGGACGCGGCAGCATTGGGTGAAGGAGAGGGCGTTTCTTGCGGAAGCTGTGTCGGGGAAGGAGTCGTCAAAAAACCGGCATAGCTGTCCATAAACCTTTCCGGACGGGAACCGTCAAGCCCAAGCAGGCGCTTCAGACCTCCCGCAGCCTCCGATACGCCTGACATATCCGAAAATACCGCCACCGTGCCGCCGCGCAGGCCTATATACGCCCCGCACGCCGCGATCAGGCACAGCACCGTCATAAATACGATTAAACCCTTTTTTGTTATTATGATCGTTTTGAATTTCATGATACGCACTTTCTGTATTTTTCTTTTGTATATGCTTATCCGCGCAAGCGGAAAAATATTACAAATAAGTTTTTGGGAAATAATAAATTTTTTTCAAAAAA
>CAZCZR010000010.1:0-3523 GCA_964503455.1 uncultured Lachnospiraceae bacterium
AGAAAAAAGCGGAAAAGGTCAAAAAATCTTTTTCCGCTTTTTGTATTACACTGCCTTACGGAAGCCGCAGGCAGGAGCCTACCGCGCGTTTCTGTTCACGTAATGCGTGTGCAGCTTGGAGTAGATTATCTTCTGGCTTGTATAAAGGCTGTAGTAGCCGGACATCATATAGCTTACTGCGCAGGCTATGGCAAAATATAAAAGTCCTCCCGCGCCGAAAAGCTCCACGCTTAAAATTATCGAGGAGATCGGGCAGTTCACCACGCCGCAGAACGTCGCCGTAAGTCCGACAGCCGCCGCGAAGCACGGGTTTATCTTCAGCGCGTACCCCATCATGCAGCCGAATGTGGAGCCGATAAAAAACGTCGGCACTATCTCGCCGCCCTTAAAGCCTGCCGCCATTGTCACGGCGGTAAATATCATCTTCATCACAAACGCGCCGTATTTCACGTCGCCGTTATATATCGCTCTTTCTATCACCTCCATACCTGAGCCGTTATAGTCGCGGCATCCGGCCGCAAATGTAAGCGCGATTATGATAGCCGCGCCCGTCACAGCGCGCAGGCAGTCGTTTTTGATGTGGTTTTTCATTATATGTCCGGCGCCCTTTATCATTATGCAGAACACCATGCTCACAGCGCCGCAAAGCACAGCCAGCGCGACTACCTTTGCCGCCATGATCACCGACAGATCCGGTATCACCGGCACCGTAAAGCGCACCGGCTCCGAGCCGAACAAAAGCGATATTCCGTAAGCCGCCATCGCCGATGTGATGCAAGGTATCAGTCCCGAATAATGGAATATCCCGACGCTTATCACCTCCATGGCAAACACCGCCGCCGTCAGAGGCGTACCGAACAGCGCCGAAAACAGCGCGCTCATTCCGCACATTACCGTCAGATGCATATCCTCCTCGTCAAGGCGCATCACTCTGCCCACCATCGAGCCTATACTGCCGCCCAGCTGCAATGCCGCGCCCTCTCTGCCGGCGGAGCCGCCCAGCAGATGAGTGATAAACGTGCTTACGAATATCAGCGGCGCCATCAGCGGCGAAACTCTGCCGTCCGTTCTGACGGAGCTTATGACATGGTTTGTGCCTTTGTTTTCGCTCATGCCCGTTATTTTATAAAGAAGCGCTATGGCAATGCCGCCTGCCGGCAGCAGGTACAAAAGCCACTCATACTTCGCGAAAAGCTCCCCCGCGGTTTCCACGCTTTTGTGGAAGAGCGAGCCTATTACCCCGCCCACAAGTCCCGTTATGAGCGCGATCGCCATCCATTTTAAAAATGTCGTGATGTATACCCTTGAAGCTATAAGATAGCGCTTAAAATCATCGGGCGCAAGCGTTGCCTCATGCAGAAGCGAGATAAGCTTATTCTTTTTCGTCATTTGTATTATTCTCCCCGCTTCCCTTCATTATCGGAACGAAGCCCTTTACAAGCCGCCCGCCGCGTTTGCCGCGCCGCTTTATATACACGTACCCGAATGCCGAGAACACTATCGCGCCTATGCAGTTTACGAACATATCCTCTATGGTGTCGAACAGTCCTATATCAAGATATCCGCCGGGGATCACGATCTCGCGCGCCTCGCCGCCGACCGTGCCGTGTATAACGGTATCGGCGATGTTCTGCACCGTGACGGCGATATTGGCGCCGTCGGGATTCAGATTCACCGTGGATATGGCTTGGCACAGGGTGTCCTTTTGCATATCCGTTTTGAAAAACAGATCCATGCCGAACTCGAAAAACTCCCATATAACGCCTATGGTCATGGAAAAACAGAACGCCACCACCGCCACAAATATCGGCGACATATTAAAGTGCAGCCTCGGCGAGCTGTTCAGTATATCTATCATTGCAAAGCCGATAGCCGCCATAAGAAAGCCGTTTATGACGTGGAGCATCGTGTCCCAGTAGGGTATTAAGATGTAGTACTCGTTTATCTCGCCCAGTATCTCCGCCGCGAAGATAAACAAAAGTATTATCACCTCAAGCGCCGACGGAAGCTTTATATTCAGCCGCTTATCGACAAAGACCGGTATCATGAACAGCAAAAGCGTCAGAAGGCACAAAAACACGTTGTTGTAGCTGCCCTGAACAAACTGCTGCACCATTACGACAACAACAAGAGTCCTAAGTATTATGTAAAGCGCGAGCATAGCCTTATGCTCTTTCATTTCCCTTTTGGTTCTTTCCCACGCGATGCGGCGGGCGCGTTTTTTACTGTCAGACATCATAACCTCCGATAATTTCCGCTGTGCGGCGTATATCCTCGTCCGTATGCGCGTCCGAGACGAACATCGCCTCAAACTGCGACGGCGCCGTGTATATGCCGCGGTCTATCATATGATTAAAATACTTGCTGAATTTTTCCGTGTCGGAAGACAGAGCGCCCTTGTAGCTTGTCACCGGCTCTTTTGTAAAGAACGCCGACAAAAGCGATCCCGCGCGGTTTACAAAAACGCCTTTTCCGTCAAAAGCCGCCTCTATGCGCGCCGCCTTCCCGTCTATTCTTTTGTATATATCCCTGTCGCGCTTGAGTATTGAAAGCGTTGCTATACCCGCTGTCACGGCTATCGGATTGCCCGAAAGCGTTCCCGCCTGATATACGCTGCCCAAAGGCGCGATGCACTCCATTATCTCGCGTCTGCCGCCGTAAGCGGCAAGCGGCATACCTCCGCCGACTATCTTTCCGAGAACCGTCATATCCGGCGTCACTCCGTAATACTCCTGCGCCCCGCCGTATGCAAGACGAAATCCCGTTATCACCTCGTCAAATATCAGCACGGCGCCGTATTTTTCGGTTATTTCTCTTAAAAATTTCAAAAATCCTTCAGCCGGAAGGACCACGCCCATATTCGCCGCCACAGGCTCTGTTATAACGCAGGCTATCTTATCGCCGTATTTTTCAAACAGGGCGCTGACGTTATCAAAGTCATTGTATGAGGCTGTAAGCGTGTTGTCGGAAAAGCCTTTCGGCACGCCGCCGCTGTCGGGAACAGCCGCCGTAAGCGCGCCCGACCCCGCCTTTACAAGCAGTCCGTCCGAATGACCGTGATAGCAGCCCTCGAACTTCATCACAAGATCGCGTCCGGTATAGCCTCTTGCCGCCCGCACCGCGCTCATCGCCGCCTCGGTACCGGACGATACAAGACGCACCGTTTCCACAGACGGCACGGCGGAGATTATCATCTCGGCAAGGGTGTTTTCCTTTTCGGTGGGCGCGCCGAAGGTAAGACCGTCGCGGCACGCCGCCGTAACAGAGGCGATCACCTCGGGATGCGCGTGACCTATTATTCCCGGTCCCCACGAGCATACGTAGTCGATGTATTCGTTGCCGTCAACGTCGGTGATATGTCCGCCCGCGGCGCTTTTTATAAATCTCGGCGTTCCCCCGACCGCACGGAACGCCCTTACCGGACTGTTGACTCCGCCCGGCATGAGCTTTTGCGCGGCGGCGAAAAGCCTTTGCGAATTGTGTATATCCAAACGATCATCTCCCGTTGAATTTCAAATATGCC
>CAZCZR010000010.1:3623-41320 GCA_964503455.1 uncultured Lachnospiraceae bacterium
GTCATGACCGCTTCCCGAAAAGCGCAGTCAATACCGCAAGAACCGCCACGCCTATAAGCACTATCGTGCCGCCCGGCTTTAAATCGCAATAGTACGACACAAACAGTCCCGAAAGCGTGAACGCCTCGGCAAATGCTATGGAAAGGCATATGGTCTGCTTATAGCTTTTCGCCACGGTCATCGCGGACGCGACGGGCAGCACCATAAGCGACGATACCATCAGCGCTCCCACCGTCCTTGACGCCACCGACACCGTTACGGCGGTAAGCACCATAAATATAAAGTTTATCCCTTTTACCGGCACGCCCGCTATACCCGCCGCTTCCTCGTCGAAGGTTATGAAAAACAGCTCCTTGTAAAGCAGGAACATGACAAGCGCCACCGCCGCCGAAAGCGTCACCGTCATTACAAGCTCAAAATCCGATATTGCCACTATCGAACCGAACATGAACGAGTTGAGGTTTTGCCCGCCCGATTTTATAAATCCCGAAAGCACTGCGGTAAGTCCTATTCCGGCGGACATCACGACTGTTGTCGCGACCTCGGAATAATGCGGGAACCTTTTGCGCAAGCCTTCTATGCCAAGCACCGCAAGAACCGAAAATATCACGGCGCCGAGTATGGGATTTACACCCAATACCAGACCCGCCGCAATTCCTCCCAGAGCCGAGTGCGACGTCGCATCTCCTATATTGGAAAGCCTTTTCAAAACGATCACCGAGCCTATGCACGGCGCTATGACCGCTATAAGCGCGGCGGCCGCGAACGCGCGGCGCATAAAATCATACGCGAAAATATTATCCACGGTATATACCTCCGGAAATTATAAAATCTATCTCGCACTGCGAAATATCCCGCTTGTTTACAAACGTCGGACCTTCGTTCTCGGCAAGTATGAGAAGCTTGTTCGACAGGTTCACAAGCGACTGCGTGTCGTGGTTGGTCATAACTATGGTGATCCCGCGTTTGGCAAGGCGGGTGATAAGCTCGTATATCGCCTTTGCGGAGCGCTGATCGACTCCGGAGGTCGGCTCGTCAAGAAAGAGTATCTTCGGCTCGGATATAAGCGCGCGGGCGATGAACACCCTTTGCTGCTGCCCGCCCGAAAGTCTGCCTATAAGCTTGCCGGAATACTCCTCCATGCCGACGCTTTTGATAACATTTTCGTATTTTTCAAAGTCAGCCTTTTTAAAGCGGCGAAACAGCCCCTTTGAGCCGTACAGGTTCGCCATAACCACCTCGCGCACCGTCGCGGGGAAGTCCGAGTTGAAGGCGTTCGATTTCTGCGGCACATAGCCTATGCCGCGGTTTGACGGCGGCGATGATATGCCGTCATAGATTATCTCGCCGCTCTCATGCGGGAGCAGTCCCAAAAGCAGCTTTATAAGCGTGCTTTTCCCCGTTCCGTTGGAGCCTATTATTCCCAAAAAGTCGCCCTGCTCCACCGAAAAGCTCACGTTGTCAAGCACCGATACGTCGCTGTAATTAAACGACAGATTTTTAACAGTTAATATGCTCATGTTATCACCGTTACAGGTTTTTTCGGAGGTTTTCAAGATTTTCCTCCATTACCTCAAAATAGCTCCTGTCCTCGCCGTCGTTTTCAAACGCCGACAGAGGCAGCGTTTTGCATCCCGCGTCCTTTGCAACGGCCTCCGCCGGCGCCGGACTGTCGGATGGATCGTAATAGATATATTTCGCGCCCGTATCCCTCGCGGCAGTGACCGCCTCGGCAAGTCTTGCCGGCGACGGATCGCCCGTACCCGCGCCGTTGTCAAGCGCGAGCTGCTCCATGCCGTATTCGCGGCACAGATAACCGTAAGCCTCGTGCGACACGATCAGCGTCATGCCGTCAAGTCCGGCGGAGCGGTATTCGCTGTCGAGCAGCTCCGCCTTTTTTTTGCACCCGTCAAGATTTTGCCGGTAGAAATCCGCGTTTTCGGGATCCGCTTCGCAGAAAGCGTCCGCCACGGCTTCAAGCTGCAGCTCGGCGTTTTTCGGCGAAAGCCATGTGTGCGGATCGGTATTTTCATCCGTTTCAACGGCATCGCAGGTATAGACGACCCTTGTGTCCTCAAGCACGCCCTCAAGGCTCTCCGCCCAATGCTCCATGCCCGCGCCGTTTAATATAAGCACGTCAGCCTGCGACAGCTTCGCCATATCCGCCGCCGACGGCTCCCAGTCATGCGGCTCAACGCCCGCCGGCACAAGGCTTGTAACGCTTGCTCTGCCGCCGCCGATCATCCGCGCGAAGTCGTACATCGCGTAAAAAGAGGTGTAAACGCAAAGACCTTCCTGCCGTCCGGCGTTCCCGCACCCCGATAAAAGCGCCGCGCATACCGCAAGCGCCGTAAATAACAAGGTTATTTTTTTCTTCATAACAGTATCCTTTAACTTCCGGCCCTCGATTTCAAGCCGCAGGCAAACACGGCCCGCCCCGCAAATCTTCGGCTCTATACTTCCAACTCTTTTATTATACCACACCGGAACATAAATTTCAAGAGCTTTGCCGAAAACCTCGCCGAATTTATGAATATGCCGGAGAAAACACATTGTTTTTAACTTTATTAACCTTTTTTTCAAAAACTATTGCTTTTTCGGCGGATTTTTATTATAATAAAAGTGTATGTATTCAGCGCGGCGTATGCCGCGGATCATTATAGTCGAAAGGCAGTGTTGTTTTTGAAAAATAATTTAAATATTCTGATAGCTCTTATGCGGCTGGGCATAGG
Organism: uncultured Lachnospiraceae bacterium; assembly: GCA_964503455.1. Taxonomy (GTDB): domain Bacteria; phylum Bacillota; class Clostridia; order UBA1381; family UBA1381; genus CAZCZR01. Next base: position 6,356 of record CAZCZR010000010.1, read on the forward strand.
CGGGGCGGAAACTCACGTTGTGGAGCTTGCGAAGGAGCTTAAAAGACGCGGGAACAACGTCATAGTCGCCTCAAAGGGCGGCGTTTATGTAAAAGAGCTTGAGGAGGCGGGCATAAAGCACTGTACCGTGCCGCTTCAGAACAAAAACCCGATAAATATGATCAAGGCGTTCAGGTTTTTAAAGAAGATCATCATTGAAAACGATATAGACATAGTTCACTCTCATGCCCGCATACCGTCGTTCATTCTTGGGAAGCTTCACAAGCGGATGAAATTCCCGTTCGTCACGACCGCGCACTGGGTGTTCAGCACGAGGTACGGACTTAAATACATTACCGACTGGGGTCAGCAGACGGTGGCGGTGTCGGAGGATATTAAAAAATATCTTATGGATAACTACGGCATACCGGAGGATCATATCAAGGTCACGATAAACGGCATCGACACGGGCAAATTCTCGCCGGACGCCCCGTGCGGGGATATAAAGAGGGAATTTGCCTTAAAGCCGGAGGACAATACAATCATCTACGTCAGCCGCATGGACGAGGACAGGAGCCTTGTTATAAAGCAGCTGTTAAAGATACTTCCCCGCCTTGACGGGGCGGTGCCGAATTTAAGATTGATAGCCGCCGGCACGGGCAACGATTTCGAAACCGTGTCCGCTATGGCGAAGGAGGCTAACAAGGAGTGCAAAAGAGAGGTCTGTTCCCTTGCCGGAGGGAGGACGGATATATATAAGATAATAGCTGCCGGAGATCTGTTCGTGGGAGTTTCAAGATCGGCGCTTGAAGCCATGGCGTGCGCCGTGCCGACGATCGTTGCCGGAAATGAGGGATATATCGGACTTTTTGACGAATCGAAGCTTGATACGGCGATCGAGAGCAATTTCTGCTGCCGCGGGTGCGCGCCTTCATCGGAGGAGCTTTTATACAAGGATATTACGGAATTTTTCGCGCTTGATCCGAAAAAGCGCGCACAGCTTGGCGATTACTCGCGCCGTATTATAATCGACCGCTATTCGGTAGGCAGAATGACGGACGATACTGTCGAGATATACGACAGGGTCTTAAAATAACGAAAGGAGATCAGAGTTTATGAAGGAAATTTTGATTTCCGGCTATTACGGCTTTCAGAACAACGGCGATGACGCGCTGCTTCTGTCTATAGTAAACGACCTTAAACGGACGAACCCCCGCGCTCCGATAGTGGTGCTGTCAAAATGTCCGGCGGAGACCGAGAGGGTCTACGGCGTAAAGGCTATCGACCGCTTTAACATATTTTCCATTCTGCGCCATATGAAACGCGCGGGACTGCTTATTTCGGGCGGCGGCACTCTCATACAGGACGCCACAAGCACAAAGTCGCTGCGCTATTACCTCGGCATCATACAGATTGCCAAGCTGTTCGGCGTAAAAGTAATGCTCTACGCCAACGGCATAGGCCCTCTTATAAACGAGAGCAGCCGCAGGATAACAAAAAGGATACTAAACAAAACCGAGCTTATAACGCTGCGCGACGACGGTTCGCAGAAGGTTCTCGACTCCATAGGCGTGAATGGCCCGAAAACGGTGCTGACGGCGGATCCGGTGTTCAATCTGGAAATTTCAAAAAACGGCGAGGCGATACTTGAGTCGATCGGCGCGCGCGCACCGCGCATAGGCATATCGGTGCGGGAATGGAAAACCCTCCCGAAGGATTTTGCCGAAGCTATGGCTGAGTTTTCCGACTACGCGTATGAAAGATACGGTCTGGAGCCGGTGCTTATACCCATGCAGCCGAGCAGGGATGCGGAGATCTCGCGCCGCATAGCCGAAAGGGCGAAGCATACGCCGGCGGTTTTTGACAAAAGCTGCGATATACACGATATGCTCTCGGTCATAGGAGCGATGGACGTATGCGTCGGAATGAGATTGCACACGCTTATATACGCGGCGGCGGGTTCGGTGCCGCTGATAGGTCTTGTATACGACCCGAAGATAAGCGGCTTTATGAATTATATGCACATAAACGCCCAGCTTCCCGTGGAGCAGGTCAGCGCGAAAAAGCTTGCGCAGCTGCTTGACACAACAATGACGGACTACGCCGCGATAAAGAGCGACCTGAGCAAAAATGCCGCCGTCCTGCGCAAGAAGGCGAAGCTTAATGTAGGCTATGCGAACGCTTTGTACGAAAAGGGGGAAGCCGGACTTGAGCGATAAGAAAACCAAGGGGATGCTTCTTACGGCGGGTTTTATGGCGGGAGCCACCATGCTTTCAAAGGTGCTTGGACTTTTGAGAAACTCGCTTATGGGCGCGTACTTTGCGGCGGGCGCGGAGGCGGACGCGTTTTTGACGGCGCAAAGACTCCCTACCACGCTTTTCGATGTGGTAATAGGCGGGGTAATATCCGCGACGTTTATACCCGTGTTCAATGACATCTGGACCCGCGAGGGCAAGGATGAGGCAATGGGATTTGTAAACAAGTTCGTGACCTTGGTGGTGTGCGCCTCGGCCGCGATAGCGCTTTTCGGCATACTGTTCGCCAATCAGCTTGTCGGCTTTATGGCGCCGGACTATTCGCCCGATAAGCATATGATGACGGTGGAGCTTACAAGAATAATGCTGCCGATGATACTGTTCACCGGTCTGGCGTTTTCGTTCGTGGGACTTTTGCAGTCCTTCGGCGAGTATAACGTGCCGTCTATAATAAGTCTTGTGTCGAACCTTGCGATAATCGGGTACTTTCTGGTGTTCGGCAACCGCTTCGGAGTGTACGGTCTGGCGGTGACAATGGTAATCGCGTGGAGCTTGCAGCTCCTTGTGCAGGTGCCGTCGCTGGTAAAGTTCAAAGTGCGATACAGACCCGATTTCCGTTTCCGCGACAAGCATATAAAACAGGCGATAGTGCTTGCTCTGCCCATGCTTGTAAGCACATGGGCGCAGCCGCTTTACACGGTGGTGAATATGCGCCTCGCGTCCGGCACCGAGGGCGCGGTGGCTATGCTCGACTACGCGAATCAGCTTTATATAATAGTGGTCGGGGTGTTCAGCTTTGTGGTCACAAACCTGATCTTCCCGAAAATGTCAAGGGCAAATTCCTCCGACAACGCCGCCGAGGCGCAGAGCCTGATCGTGACCTCCCTGAAGGCGATAGTGCTTATAATAACGCCGCTGATGGCAGGCTTTATCCTGCTTTCGCCGTCTGTGACGAGCATCATATACGAGCATGGCGAGTTCGGCCCCGAACAGACAAGCGTCGTCGCATCGGTGCTGTCGTGCTATTCGGTCGGAATGGTAGGCCTTGCGGTAAACGAGATACTTTCAAAGGCGTTTTTCTCCATGCAGGATTCGAAAACTCCGATGAAAAACTCTATCATAAGCATGATAGGCAATATAATTCTCGCGTATTCTCTCAGCCGTTTCCTCGGCATACGCGGACTGGCGCTTGCCGCCGCGGGAGGCTCGGTGATAAACGCGCTTTTAAATCTGTGGTGTATGATAAGGAAAGAACCGGAAATGTTCAAAAAATCAGACGCTGTGGAAGTTGTCAAGATATTCATATCCGCCGCGGTAATGGCGGTCGTTGTGTGGATAGTGTACAGGCTCATGAATTTCGCCGTGCCGGACGGCTTTGCCGGCCATATAATAAAGGCGGGAGCTTCGGCCGTTGCCGGAGCGGCGGTGTACGCCGTGATGTGCTTTGTGCTTAAGATAGAACTGGTGCTTGGATTGATAAGAGGGCGCCGCTGAAAAAAACAAACCGTCGCAAAACGGGATTTTGCGATCAAGGAGGGGAAAAGTATATTGAATAACAGTTTGATATTAACCGCGCTGGGCAGATTTTTCGCAACGCTCGGCAAAAAATTCCGCGAAAGCGGAGTGCGCGGTCTGTTTGAGAGGATATATATGTTCGTGTCGCGCGCGTGGACGGGAAGCATTTTCGCCGGAGCGTTAAGGCATGATAGCGGTGTAAGGTGCGAAAGGAGCCTTATATACCGTCTGTGCTTTCTGCCGTTCGCGCTTTTGGAGAAGCTGAACGAGAGGTGGTCGGAAAAGCTGTCCGCCGCAATGTCGGAAAGCGTATTTCTCGCGCTGGGACGCACCTATATGCAAAACTGCTTCGCGCTGAATACGCGTTTTCTCGGCGTGTGGCTGATAGCCGCCGGCGTCGGAAGGACGCTTATGTATCCGTTCGCGGGCATATCGCGGCTTATGCTTGCGGCAGCGGCTCTCGGAGCGGTGCTTATGATCGGCAACTTCAATATAATGCGTATCATAAATTCAAGCGCGGTGGTGCGCTTTTGCAAAAGCGCCGTAGGATTTTCCGAGCTTGACCTGCTCTTTTTCGACGAGAAGGAAACGGTAAGGACATCGCGTCTGGTCATGGCGGCGGCGGTCGGACTTGTGTCGGGCGTTATAATGCCGGTGAACGCGCTTTACGGCTTCGCCGTGCCGGTCGCCCTCGGAGGTATGGCGGCTGTGCTTTATCAGCCGATAGTCGGAGTGTTTGCGGCCGCTGTAGCGGCGCCGTTTGCGCCGACTATGGTCCTTGCGGGACTTTGCCTGTTTACGGGGATGTCGCTTATACTGCGCTCCGTATACACAAAGGGCTTCAAGTGGAGGCTTGACGGCGTAGGCATGGGACTTATCGTGCTGCTTGTGATACTGCTCGTATCGTCGCTGTTTTCGTTCGCTCCGGCGGGAAGCCTGAAGGTGTGGGCGATGTATCTTGTATTTGTGGGATTTTACTTCGTTGTGACAAACTCTGTCGAAGGAAATAAGGTGCTGTTTTCGCTTATGAGAGTGTTCGTGCTTTTCGGAGCGCTTGTGGCGCTTTACGGCGTGATGCAGTATGTGTTCGGCTGGACGACAAACAACGCGTGGATAGACGAGGAAATGTTTGAAGACGCCACCATGAGAGTGTATTCCACCATGGGCAACCCCAATGTGCTTGGGGAATATCTGCTTGTGGCGATGCCGTTGGCGGCTTTGTTCATGATACAGGACGACAGGAAAAAGCTTTCAAAGTACGTGTATGCGGCTGTGTTTGCGGTAATGGCGCTTTGTCTGGTGCTTACGCAGTCAAGAGGGTGCTGGCTGGGATTCCTTTTGGCGGCGGCTGTGTTTGTGACCTTCAGGAAAGGCAGGCTTTGGGGACTTGCTCCCATAGCGATAGCCGCGCTGCTGTTCGTGATACCGAAAAGCATGATAGAACGCCTTATGAGCATAGGCGATATGTCGGACACATCGACCTCGTACAGAGTGTTTATATGGATGGGTACGCTTGATATGATGCGCAGCTTCTGGCTCGGCGGCATAGGCATGGGCGAGGCGGCTTTCAAATGCGTGTACCCGATGTATTCCTATAACGCTATCGTAGCGCCTCATTCGCATAATACCTTTTTGCAGCTTTGGGTTGAGGGCGGCATAGCGTGTCTGGGCGCTTTCGTTGTAACGATGGCTGTGTTTGTAAAAAAGCTCGCATCCTTCTTCGGCGCGCTTGACAAAAAAAGCACGGAAGCGACGGCCGCTCTCGCGATAGCAAGCGGCACACTGGGATTCCTGCTGCAAAGTATGTTCGACTATACCTTCTATAATTACCGCATGATGGCGATGTTTTTCATGTTCGTCGCGTATGGCGTGTGCCTGTATTCGGGAAGGAGGAGCGGCGAATGAAGAGGATAAAGGTGACAGAGGTATCAAGCGACACTAATATCGGCGGCGCGGGGAAATGCCTTTTAACTCTTTTGAAAGAGATCGACCGCACAAGCTTTGACGTCGGCGCGGTCATACCCAAGAACAGCCTTTTAAAGCCGCACATAGAGGCTTTGGGCGTTCCGGTCATCGAAACCGAGGGCATGGCTGACAGATCTCTTGACCGCCGCGATATAGGCGAGCTGAGAAGGATATTCAAAGAGCAGAAGCCGGATATAGTTCACACTCACGCGAGTATGTCGGCGAGAATAGCCGCGAGGCAGACGGGCGCGAAGGTGGTATACACCCGCCACAGCGTGTTTCCGCCTCCGGCAAAAATATCCCGCGGCATAGGCAAGCTTATAAACGGCGCGCTCAACAACTATCTTGCCGACAGCATAATAGCCGTCGCCGAAGCCGCGAAGGACAATCTCACCGACACCGGCATAGATCCCGAAAAGATAACCGTTATCTTAAACGGTGTTGACGGACTCAAGCCAAAGACCGGCGCCGAAAAGGCGGCGGCTAAAAAGCGGTTCGGCATAGAGGACGGAGAGAAGGTCATCTCGATCATAGCGCGCCTTGAGGACATAAAAGGACACGAGTACTTTATCGACGCGGCGGATATTCTTTTGAAGCGCGGAGTCAGGGCGAGGTTTATGATCGCCGGCACCGGCTCGTATGAAAGCGCGCTAAAGGCTAAAGCAAAGAGCATGGGGCTTGAAAAAAGCGTTGTGTTTACGGGATTTATCCCCGATGTGGACGCGCTTTTGGCGGTGACGGACCTTCAGGCGAACGCTTCCTACGGGACAGAGGCGACAAGCCTTGCGCTTTTGGAGGGAATGAGCCTCGGCATACCTGCCGTGGTATCGGACTTCGGCGGAAATCCGGGGGTCATATCGGACGGCGAGAACGGACTTGTGGTGCCGAAACAAAACGCGCAGGCTCTTGCGGAGGGACTTTACAGGCTTATCGCCGACGAAAAGCTTTACAGCCGCATGAGCGAGGGCGCGAAACGGATATTTTCCGAGCGGTTCACGTCGCAGTCAATGACAAGACAGACCGAGAATGTTTATAAGAAATTAATGAATGTCAGATAATATATATCGGGAGGAATACGATGAAGAAGAGATTTACTTTTATCGACGGCATTATAACGGCCGTTGTGATAGCCGCTGTAGCGGCTGCGGGCGTCATGGCGGCGTCAAAAGCCGGCATAGGAGCGGAGCATAAGAGGGCAACGTTTACGGTGCTTTTGGCAAGTCAGGAGCCGGGCGTTGCGGAGGCTATGACTGTCGGCGACAAGGTTACGCTAAGCTATACCGACAAGGATCGCGGCACGCTTACAGGCATTGAAACAAAGCCTGCCGAAACAATGACCTTCGACTCGATAAACGGCGAGTACAGAATGGAGCCGGTTGAAGGCAAGGAGGATGTGTACGCCACCGTGGAGGCTGACGTAAACGTTACCGACGAGTACATCAAAACGGGCGAAACGCTTATAAGGGTAGGCTCCGAGATGCCGGTAAGAGGAAAGGGCTACGTGGCAAAGGGCTTTGTCATAACGCTTGACGTTGAATAAGGAGGGACGGTAATGGATAAGAACGGAAAGCTTTTAGGGAAACTGAATATAATAGATCTGATTGTTATTATAGCCGTTATCGCGGTGATAGCGGGGATAGGCTACCGCTTTGCGTCGGAGCCGGCGTCCGCGGTAAAGGATAAGGTAACGGTAGAGTATGTGGTTGAGGTAGAGGGTATTCGCAGCTACGCTGTGGACGCGCTTGCAAAGAAGGGCGTCACCACGGACAAAAAAGCCGCAACAAGGATCGGCGAGATAACCGATGTTGAAACGAAGGACGTGGAGTTTCAGTCCACCACCGCCGACGGAAGGATTGTAAAGACGTCTTTGCCCGAACGCTATACGGCAGTGGTCACGGTACGCGCGGAGTGCAAGGAGTCGGATGACGGCTATTATACCGATGACAGCGAGGAAGTGGCAGTGGGCAGAACGGTGGATCTGATAACGAAATATGTGTCGGCCACAGGTCTTGTAAAAAGCGTTAAGAAGATAGATTAACATCGCGGCTGCGGAAAGGAGAACGTATGCCCCAGACAAGTCTTGACCCGGGCAAAAGACCGGGCGTACATACGCGCAGAAGAAAAAGACGCGGGTTTTCGATCGGGAAAGCGGCGGCGCTTTTGTTAGCTGCCGCGGCGGCGCTCGCGCTTATAGGCTACGTTTCCGACTTGCGCGAGCAGGAAAACGAAGAAAATCTTGACGCGTCGGTTCCCGAATGGATAGACGTCCGGCTGCTGACCCCGAATAAGTATTCGCGCCCCGGCATAGCTTTAAAAAAGGTGCGCGGCATAGTGGTGCATTATACGGCGAATCCCGGTTCCACCGCTATGCAGAACCGCGACTATTTCGAGAGCTTGTCTTTGTCGGGCGGCACGTATGCAAGCAGTCATTTCATAATCGGGATCGACGGCAGCGTGGTGCAGTGCGTCCCGACGACAGAGATCGCCTACTGCTCCAACAGCCGCAACTCGGACACTGTTTCGATAGAATGTTGCCATGCCGATGCGTCAGGAAAGCTTTCGGAGGAAACGTATGCTTCGCTGGTGAAGCTTACGAAGTGGCTTATGAACAAATACGGCCTCGATGCGAAATCCGTTATACGCCACTATGACGTGACGGGCAAGCTATGCCCGAAATATTTTGTGGATCATCCGGATAAATGGAAGGCGTTTTTAAAGGAGATAGACGAGTAAGCGCGGATGCGGAAAAACGGATCCGAATCGGCGCTTGCCGGCTCCTGCCGATTTGCGCCGTTCCGTTTTATTTTTTTGCCCCCGCCGCAAGCACGCCCAAAAGAATCAGCGCGCAGCCTGCCGCTTTTACGGCGCTGATGCCCTCTCCGAGAAACAGCGCTCCCGCCGCGACTCCGGTTATAGGCTCGGCGGTTGAGATGACGGACGCGGTTCGGGGATCGGTGTATTCAAGTCCTATCTGAAAAAGCGGTATTGCAAGCAGCGACGAGGCAAGGGATATGATAAATGCGCACGTCCACGCGTAGGGAGTCAGCGAAAAGGTAAGCGTACCCGAAAACATTCCGTAGACGAATACCACGGCGGAGGTTATCAGACAGACATAGAACGTCAGGGCGATGCAGTCCGTTTTTTCAAGACCGCTTTTTTCAAGGTACATCACGTAAAACGCATAAAACGCGCCCGACAGAAGCGCCGTGACGACGCCCGCAATATCGCCGCTGCCGTTTATATCGGCAAACAACGCGATGCCGGCGGCGGCAAGTATGAGCGAGACGGTTTCCCTGCGGCTGATCTTCTTTTTGCAGATGAAAAATTCCGCCGTGAAGATGAGAATAGGATATACAAAATGCAGAGTCGTCGCAAGACCCGCCGGGATGTAATTATAGGAGATGTATAAAAGCGTGATCGACATCGCCGAGCCGAACGTGCCCAAAAGCACAATGCGCTTTAAGGCTTCGCCGCTCACCTTCAGAGTGCCGCGCCTTGCCGCCGCGAAAAACAAAAGCGGCACACACAGCGACGCCCTCAAAAATGAAAGCGTCAGACCGTTTGCGCCGCCCGAATAAGCGGTCTTTGCCAGAACGGGTATAAGACCGTAAATCACAGACGATGTATATAAGCAGAGTTTACCTCGGTTCATAGAAGCTCAAGCTCCTTCATCCATATTCGAGAGGAGGCATCGGAGGGCATACGCCAGTCGCCTCGGGGCGAAAGCGCGACGCTTCCGACCTTGGGGCCGTCAGGTATGCAGGAACGCTTGAACTGCTGTGTAAAGAACCGCCTGTAGAATACTTTTTCCCACTCAAGAATAAAATCTCTTGTATATTCTCCCGAAAACGCGATTTCGGCAAGACGCAGTATCTTTCCGGGCGCGAAGCCGAAGCGTATCATGTAGAATAAGAAGAAATCATGAAGCTCATACGGGCCTACGATATGCTCGGTTTTTTGAGCTATCTTTCCGTCCTTAGGCGGTAAAAGCTCCGGACTTACCGGGGTGTCGAGTATGTCCTTAAGCGTCTTTTTAAGCAGTGCGCTGTCGGTTCTTTCGGCCTCGTAAGCGACAAGATAGCGTATAAGAGTTTTGGGTACGGACGCGTTTACCGCGTACATACTCATATGATCTCCGTTATAAGTCGCCCAGCCGAGAGCCAGCTCGGACAGATCGCCCGTTCCGATAACAAGACCGCCTGTTTTGTTGGCAATATCCATCAGGACCTGTGTGCGCTCGCGCGCTTGAGAGTTCTCATAGGTTACGTCATAACATTCGGGATCCTGTTCTATATCGGAAAAATGCTTTGTTACAGCCTCGGCGATGTTAACCTCCTTGAAGGTCACGCCAAGCGACCGCGCAAAATTCACGGCATTGGCATATGTCCTTGAGGTGGTGCCGAAGCACGGCATGGTCACGGCGATTATGTCCGCCCTGTCCCTTTTCAGCATATCAAAGGCGCGAACCGCTACAAGAAGCGCCAGAGTTGAGTCAAGCCCTCCGGATATTCCGATGACGGCGGTATTCGCACACGCGTGGGACACGCGTTTTTTCAGTCCCAGCGACTGTATCGAAAGTATCTCCTCCGCGCGCTCGGCTATCCGTTCCTTATCGGACGGGACAAATGGGGTCTTGCCGACCTTGCGCAAAAGCGGAAGCCTTTCAAGGGCGAAAGCCGTGTAAGCGGTGAAATATCCGTTATCCTCCGATGTTTTAAAGGATGTGTTTTTCCGCCTCTCTGAAGCTATCTTGCCCAAGTCTATGTCAGCGTATACATTTTGATTGCGGAATTTTTTGCTCCTTGCAAGGATCGCGCCGTTTTCGGCGATGATGTTGTCGCCCCCGAACACAAGATCGGTGGTGGACTCGCCCTCGCCGGCGGAACAGTAAATATACCCCGCCCAAAGCCGCGCCGACTGATTTGACACAAGCGCCGCGCGGTATTCGCTTTTGGCTATCAGCTCATTACTCGCCGAAAGATTCACGATAAGCGTCGCTCCCGAAACCGCGTGATACGACGACGGCGGCACCGGCGCCCACAGATCCTCGCATATCTCCGCGGCAACTGTACAGCCGGGCATATTTTTGTCTTTTATAAGTATGTTTGTTCCGAGCATGACCTTTTCGCCGTCAAAATCTATCTTTACGGGCGCGGACGGACCTTCCGAGAAATGGCGTTTTTCGTAAAATTCGGAGTAGTTGGGGATATTTTTTTTGGGAATAAGCCCCAGAAGCTCCCCCTTGTATACGGCGGCGGCGGTGTTGTAAAGGTTCGCGCCGCACTCTGCGGGTACGCCGATAAATATAAGCGCGTCAATATCCGCCGTCTCGCGCCGTATGCGCTTCAAAGCCGCCTTTGCCGCGTCAAGCAGCGGCGACTGAAAAAACAGATCGGAGCAGGTGTAGCCGGTGACGCAAAGCTCCGGCAGTACAATTATCCGCGCCTTGTTTTCGGCGGCGGCGCGTATACATTCAATAATGCGTTCGCAGTTGTAATCGCAGTCCGCGACACGTATATCCGGCGTCGCCGCGGCAACGCGTATAAATCCGTCGTACATAAAGATCTCCTCCATTGTAAAAGTATTATACCGCTGTTATTATATCACGTTTTTCGGAAAAATTCAATGCGTAATAAGAAATTGCTTTTAAATTTTCATCGCCGCGCGATAAGCTGCCCGCCTTTTTCGTAAAATCCGCGCATATCCGCACCGATATTTTTGAATATTATACAGAAAATGAAAATTTATGCCGTAAAATCCGCAATATTACGGATAAAAATGTATAAAAAATCACAAAAACCCTTGACTGTACAGGGTTATTTTGTTATAATGGTGATATTGATATATAATTTCATATGCAAATACACATCGGCAGACCGCATAAAGCCTTGCTTAGGCTTGCGGACATTTATTCGGGAGGGGTGTTTAATGGACGGAATTGTTAAGGGACTTGCATCCACGTTTATAGTAGCGGACAGATGGCGTTGGTTTGTAAGCGGACTGGGGTACACGCTTTTAATATCGCTTTTCGCGGTGCTTTTGGGACTTGCCCTGGGAGTGCTGGCGGCTTTGGGAAAGCTTTCGCGCTTTAAGCCGCTGAAATGGATATCCGGCATATATGTGGATATTATCAGGGGTACGCCTACCATGGTGCAGATACTTATAATATACTACATAATTTTCGCGAATATAAACATAACCAAATGGGTAGTCGGCGTAATCGCCTTCGGCATCAACAGCGGCGCGTATATTGCCGAGATCGTCAGAGGCGGCATACTTTCGGTGAACATCGGCCAGACCGAGGCGGGAAGATCCTTGGGACTTACCAAAACACAGACCATGACGCATATAGTAATGCCTCAGGCGATGAAAAATATCCTGCCGGCACTTGCCAACGAGTTTATCGTGCTTATCAAGGAAACGGCGGTCATCGGTATGGTTGCGAACATCGACCTTGTAGGCGCGGCGAGAAAGGTGCAGAGCCAGACGTATGACTTTTTCTGGCCGCTCATATCCATAGCGGTTATATATTACGTTGTGATAAAGATACTTAGCACGGCGCTTAACCGTGTGGAGGCGCGGATGAGAAAGTCGGACAAGAGATAAGGAGGCGTCGGCATGATCAAAGTTAAAGGCTTGAAGAAAACATTCGGCGACAATGAGGTGCTAAAGGGTATCGACGAGCACGTGGCGCCGGGAGAAAAGGTAGTCATCATAGGGCCTTCCGGAAGCGGAAAATCCACGTTTTTGCGCTGCTTGAACCTTTTGGAGCAGCCGACGGAGGGACATATATACATAGACGGCGAGGAAATCACCGACCCGAAAATGGACGTGAACAAGCTCAGGGCCAAAATGGGCATGGTATTTCAGCAGTTTAACCTGTTCCCGCACATGAATGTTATGGAGAATATCATCCTTGCCCCGATGAAGGTAAAGGGCATGAGCAGGGACGCGGCGGAAAAAAAGGCCGAGGAGCTTTTAAAAAAAGTCGGACTTTTGGAAAAGGCGGACAGCTATCCGCAGCAGCTTTCGGGCGGGCAGCAGCAAAGAATCGCAATAGCGAGAGCGCTTGCCATGGAGCCGGAGATAATGCTGTTTGACGAGCCTACCTCGGCGCTTGACCCCGAAATGGTAGGCGAGGTGCTTGAGGTAATGAAGGAGCTTGCCGAGGCGGGCATGACTATGGTAGTCGTGACTCACGAAATGGGCTTTGCCCGCGAGGTCGCGTCGAGAGTTATGTTTATGGACGGCGGCTATGTTCAGGAGCAGGGAAAACCGAACGAGCTTTTCTCAAATCCTCAAAACCCCAGAACAAAGGCATTTTTAAGCAAGGTCCTGTAGCAGGTGCGGCGGTTTGCGGCTGTAAGGAGCAAATGACGGATGAGGAAAATCCGTAAACACGCAAACATTCAATACAGCATAGCGGGACAATATTTCACGTATGTATACCGCAAAGGGCGGTTTCATAAATATATTTTTTAACGGAGGACTGATAGTGATGAAAAAGAATTTAGTTAAAGCGGTTTCGCTTGCGCTTGCCGCAATGATGGGTATGGCGGCTTTTTCGGGATGCGCCGGAAAAAAGGACGTTGCGGAGGATAATAATGCCGGAACAAGCGCTGCCAAGGAAGAGCTTGTAATGGGTACAAACGCCGCGTTCCCGCCGTTTGAGTTCGTTACGTCTTCAAGCACAGTAGAGGGCGTAGGCGATTTTGACGGCATAGACGTTGCCATCGCAAAGAAGATCGCCGACAGCATGGGCAAAACGCTCAAGATTGAGGACATGGAGTTTGACGGACTTATAGCGTCGGTAAAGACAGGCAAGGTAGACATGGCGGTTGCCGGTATGACCGCCAATGATGAGAGAAGAGAGAACGTAGACTTCTCGGATACTTACTATACGGCTACGCAGGTAATGGTAGTTCCGCAGGATTCGGATATAGCATCCGCTGCCGATCTTAAGAACGGCAAGACCGTAGGCGTTGTTATCGGCTACACCGGCGACGCTATCGTAACGGACGATCTGGCTGTGGACGAGAGCAAGATCACAAGAGCGAACCGCGCTATCGACATCGTTCAGGATGTTAAGAACGGCAAGCTTGACGCCGTTGTCGTTGACTCGGCTACGGGCAAGGCTCTGGCTGACAAGAACGGGCTTAAGGTCGTTGAGGACTCGGCTGCGTTTGAGTCGGAGGAGTACGCTATAGCTGTACAGAAGGGCAATACGGAGCTGCTTGACGCCGTAAATAAGGTTCTTGGCGAGATGAAGGCTAACGGCGAGATCGAGGAGCTTGCCGAAAAGTACGACGGTCAGGGCAGCGAAGCCTAAGCGGCCGAAAGAACAGTCATAAGCCGAAAATAAAGCGTAAAAAAACAGGGCTGCTGTGCCGGAAACGGTGAGCAGACCCTGTTTGTTTTTTTGCGCCGGTCCTGCCGATCGGCGCCGCGTGAAATTACTCTATGACGATTTCTTCCTCAGGAGCGTCCTCCTCAGGGGCAGCTTCTTCGGCTTCCTGAGATGGCGTGAGCATAGGCTTGTCATCGGCGGGGAAGTAAATACCTTCTATATGTATATTTACCTTCTCGACCGTAAGACCGGTCATTGTTTCGATATTGCTCTTGACGTTTTCCTGTATCTCCCATGCAAGCTCCGGGATCTTGATGCCGTAGTCAACTATGATGTACAGATCGGCGCAGACGCTTGAGTCCTTCATCTCAATCTTTACGCCCTTTGTGTTTTTCTTTGAGCCGAGTCTTTCGGCGATGCCGCCCGCGAAGGAAGTATATGTCGAGCGTACGCCCTTTATCTCCTCAACCGCCATAGACGCGATAGTGGAAACGACCTCCATTGCCACGGTTATAGTGCCGAGAGCCTCGTCATCCTCAACGGTTTCGTACTCGGTTTCGGCTGCCGCTGCCGTTTCATCGACAGTGTTTTGTTCAGAGTATTTGATTTCTTCATCCATAATAAAAGCTCCTCCTTGTGTTCCGGCAAAGCTCTTCGCCGGAAAATATTGATATATATATTATATCACATATTTTGGGAAACTTCAACTATTTTTATGTTATTTGACGGAATTTTTGTCTGTTCAACCGCAATTTCGGTCAATTTGACTACATCCTGCTCCGAAAATTGGTCCTTTTTAACAATAATATCCGCGGTGTCCTCGGTGATAGTAACACAGATGTCGGAATATCCTTTTGCCTTGGCGATGTTTTCGACAGCGGATTCCTTTTCAACATCGGCGGAGATCTTTAAAATCTGCTCCTGCGCCTGCTTGCGGATATCCTCGTCGAATTTGTCGTTGGCTATGGTGTCGTTGAGGATCTGCATGGAGCGCGATCTCGCTTCCTCGCGGTCAGCGCGCGCCTTTTCAAAATAGTCGGAGGCTTGCTGCTCGGAGGAGGTCTCCTGCGTTTCGGAGCTTTCGGAGCCGGCGTCCTCGGCTGTGACCTCGGAGCTTACATATTCCGCTTCGCCCAGACGCTTGCCGGTTTCCGTATATATCTCGCCGTCCTTCACCTGCATAGTATCCTGATACGACCAGTTCAGATAGCCCGCCACACCTATAAGCACCACTAAAGACGCCGCTATCAGCTCCTTTTTCTTCAATATCATCATTCTATCATTCCCTTCATTCTGTTTTGCGCTCTTTGCCGGTCTTTTCGTATATGCACACCTTATGCACCGGCACGTCAAGCACGGCGGCGGCAGCCTCCTTTAAAAGCCTTGCCACGTTCGGATCCGCCGCACCCTCGGCTGTCACTATCACTCCCTTTGCCTTCGGGCAGATCTCCTTCACCACCATAGGCTCTCCGTCGGAAAGAACGGCTTTTTTATCAATATCCTCGGTGTCCGAGCCGCGTCTGCTGCTTTCTTCATATGCTATGTCCTTTTCGCCGGAGGAATAGTAGCTTATCATAACCGACACATCACCCGCGCCCTTAATATCCGATAAAATTTTTTCAAGCCTTTCCTCCTCGCTGACAGCGGCTGCGGGACTTGCTTGCTTCACCTCTTTTCTCTGCGCGCCCGCGCCCGAAAATATCATAAATATTACACCGATAATTAATATTATCCAAACCGCCGCTTTATTCCGGCTTTGCGGAAATTTTTCCGCTATCGCTTTCAGAAGCGCCGGCTTTTGAGCCGGATGCCCTTGAGTCAATGAAAATCACCTCGTTTTCATAAAGTCCGTATATCTCGCGGAAGCGCTTTTTTACGGCGCTTTCATTTAAAGGGGCGGCAGCGGAAACGGTTATTCTTTCTACGCGCTCGATGCTTCCGTCCGAGGCGCGTCTTACCCTGACGGACACCGCCTCCGCATCGATGCCGAACTCGTCCGCCATACGCTTTGCCGCGTCCTCCGCCACACGGCGCTCAAGCTCATGCGACACCGCGTCAGCGGCAAGATCAGAGGATTCCCGCTCAAGCTGCCCGACCCAAACGTCCCCGTCGGGGAATGACGGCAGCATATCGGCTTTCAAAAGCTTTGCCGCGGGAGCGAGTATCGCCGCCACAACTATTATGCCGGTCACGGCTTTTATGTAAGCGCGCCGGCCTTCGGGCGCGAGCGTTTCCGAGAAAAACGCCAGCACCGCCGCGCCTATGACGGAAAGTATATAAGACCGCATAAAATCATTCCTTTAAACCTTTTTCGGGACATTCGCGCAAGCATGAATTTTGCGGTTAAACCACACGCCGTCCCCTGCTACCGCATTGCCGACAAAATTATCGTCACCGCCGCTATGAACATGATCATCACCGTGATAACCATAGCAAGCACCACCGTCACCGATTCGGACACGTCCCATAAAAGTCCCGAAATCCGCTTGTCCGCCACAGGCTCAAGAATCGCCGCCGTGAGCTTCATCATAAGGAGCATTACCGCTATTTTGGCAAGCGGCACGGCAGCTGTCAGCGCGAGGAGTATCATTCCCGCTGTGCCGACGGCGCTTCCGGCAAGCCTTGCTCCGGCGACCACCGCATCCAAAGAGTCCGATAAAAAGCCGCCCACTATGGGGACCAGACTGCCCGCCGCGAATTTCGCCGCCTTCGCCCCCACCGCGTCAAGCGCCGGCGCGGAAAATCCGTATATCGCGGATATGCCCGTAAACAGCGTGAACACCGCCGTAAGTATCCATTTAGTCAGCGAGTTTACCAGCCTGCACATATTCGATATGCGAAGCCCCGGATTTATATTGTTCGCCACGCCGAGTACGGCGCTTGTATATATCAGCGGCATAATACATTTTTGGCACAGAAGCGTTATTATGTACACCGCCGCCGAAAGCACCGGATGAAAAGCCGCCGCCGAAACGGCTTTTCCGCCGGTCATCAAAAGCATTATCATCATGGGCGCGAGCTTTGTTATAAAGGCGCACATCGCGTCTATGACGTCTTTTCCGCACTGCGCGACGGTGAAAAAGCATTTAAGAGCGGTACCGGACATAAGCGTTGTCACGGCGAACGCCGCCGCGTTATTGCCGCCGAACGCGCCGAGTATCGCGGTCATGGCGCCCGCCGCGAGGAATGACAGCATCATAGCGGCGCACTCCGGTATCTCGCCGCCGATAATGTCGAGAGCTTTTTGCATGAGCGTCTGCGGCTCGGCGCGGAAATTGCCGGAGAATATATCCTCGGCAATGGCGTTAAATTCCGCTTCGCCGCGCATTTCGGGAAGCAAGCCTTCGGCCGAGGCGGGGATATAAAGCGCGCAGGCAGCCAGTATCGCGGCGCATACGCATAAAATAATTCTTTTCATAAGCAGCACCCTATTCAAGCACGGCTATGCACAGCTCCAGAAACGATTTTATGATCGGCACCGTCATAGCCATGATAACGACCTTTCCGGCGATTTCAAGCTTTGCCGCCACCGCGCTTTCACCCGCGTCGCGGCACAGGTTGGCGGCAAAATCGGTACAGCAGGAGATGCCCGTGATCTTGAGTATTATAAGAAAATACCGCGTGTCTGTGCCTGTCTTTTCCGCTATGACGCGAAAGCCGTCCGCTGCGGCTGCAAGCTCGGATATAACGCACCACGTCACGCACAGTCCGGCGGCAAGACTTACGAGAAGCGCCATGTCGCGCCTGTGATCCTTTAGAGAAAGCGCCAAAAGCACCCCCGTAACGCCTATGCCTATCACCTTGAATATGTCCATGGTTACAGATTGAATATGCGCTTGATAGTCTCGAACAGCTCGCCTATCTGCTGCGTAAGCACGAACAGCACCGCCACAAGTCCGGCTATTGTCGTCAGCAGCGCCTGCTCCTCGCGTCCGGAGCGTATAAGCAGCTGATTCAGCACAGCGACCACTATGCCTATGCCGGCTATTTGAAATATCAAATCAACATTCATTCGTCTTACTCCTTAACGGGCGTTTTTATCGCTTAGAACAGGATGATCGCCGCTGCGGCGCCGAGTATCGCGCCGGCGCTTCGGTATAGGGCGCAGTCGCGCGACCACAGCGCGGCGGCTTGGCGGTACCGCTCCTCTATCATGCGCGCGGCGTGTTCGAGAGAACGCAGCTCGTTTTCCGAGCCTGTCCTGCCGAGAGAGGCTCCTATTGAGGCGATAAGCTCCGCGTCCTCCTCCGAAAGCGCCAGCTCACGGACGTTCGCGTCAAGAGCTGCCCGCCATGCGTATTCCATGCCGCGCTCTGTCAAAAGCTCCGCCGCCGAGGTGAAAAATTCCGGCAGTATTCCTGCCGCCGCCGCGCGTATAAACGCGGAGCGCATACCGCTTTTTGTAAAGGCGACCTCGCCCTGAAGGAATCTGACCGCCCGTATAAATCCGCCGAGACTGTCCGCCCTCTTTTTAAGAGAACGCGCCTTGAAAACGCCTAAAGACGCGGATGAAGCTACAATGAGCGCGGCTCCGAAAAGCTTTTGGGCGATACTCATACGGCAAGCACCTCCGAAAGAGTGCCCGCGCCGTGTTCCCTTGAAAGCACCGCGATGCAGCCGAACAGCGGCAGAAGCCCCGCAAGCTCCTCTCTTGAACGCGCCTCCTCAAGCGATCCCGCATGGAGCGACGCTACAAGCACCACACCGCTTGCGGCAACCTTTTTCATGGCTTGAATATCGCGCGCCGCGCCGATCTCGTCGGCGATAATAACGTCCGGCGACATACTCCGCAAAAGCAAAAGCATACCGACGCTTTTGTCCACGCCCTCAAGCACGTCCGAAAATCCTATATCAAAGCTGCTGCGCCCGTCATGCATACCGGCAATCTCGCGCCTTTCATCGGCGATGCTGACCTTGCAGCCGCTGTAGGAAAGGCTTCGCGCCATATCCCGAAGCATTGTGGTCTTGCCGCAGCCGGGAGGCGATATGATAAGCGTTGAGCGCAGTCTGCCGCCGGAGGACATACATGATATGACCTTTTCCGAGCAGTTGATGAACTCGTGCGGGAAACGGTAGTTTAAAGACGATACGTTTCTTATGAACGTGATCCCGCCGCGATCCGTTACCGCCGTACCCGAAATACCCACGCGGCTGCCGCCCTCCACCGTGACATAGCCGGAGCGTATCTCGTCCTCCGCCGCGTATACCGACGATGAGCATATAAGCTCCATCCCTTCGTTCATATCCGACCGCGTTACCGTGACGGCGCGGCTTTTATCGGCTGTCACGCCGGACGGCGATATGTAAAACACTCCCTCATGCGAGTGAAGCACCGCCGGAAGCCCGCACCGCAGCCGCAGCTCCTCCGCCGTTTTCAGGTCCCCCTCAAACAGATGCCGCCGTATCCTCGGCGGTATGTACTTTAAAACAGGCGCCGCGCCAAAGCCGTCCGGCTCGTTTATTATAAGCATTTTTTACCAGTCCTTTGCTTTTTTGTGGTTTGTATATTGTATGTTGAAAGGACAGGTTTAGAACAGGTTTTTTCCCGCCTCGAATTTTGCGGAATTATGTAAAATATTACACTTTTAACAATTTTGAAATAACTTGAAACGAAGAAAGCTGCGGGAAATAATGTAATATTGCACAAAAATACAGCAGAATCACCCCGTCATTTTTGTAATAATAGCAAGAAATGTTATAATATCTTAATAATAATGTTGCAAGTCTGTAATTTTTGTGTTATAATTAGGGACAGATAATATTTACAGCGGTACAGAGGTACAAAAATTGGAGCTTATAGTTTTTGATAAATATACGGAAGCGGCGGGAATAAAAGCCGCCGAGGACAATGACGCAGCGGCTCTCATGCGGGAGCTGATATGCTTTTCGGAAAGAGCGGGAGTTACGGAGGACGCGTGGAGAGAATACGCGGTAACGGCGCTTGCCGACTGCAGAAGCGTTTTGTGCGAGCTTGCGGAAAAGGGACTTGAGATAGGGGAGGATCTTTACAAGGCGGCGCTTTCGGACGCGGAGCGGATATTTGATTTTATAAACGCCTGCGATATAAAGTACAGACCCGCCGGCAATCCGAACGGCATATACTCCGGCTACAGACGCTCGATAGAAAGACTTGTCGCGGCGAATAACGCCAAAGAGCTGCTTGACGGAGTGATAGAGCATTACCGTTCTCTCGGACACGGCGTCTTGGCTAAATATATAGCTTTTACATATGACGGCGCGCTTCACGGCGTGACGAAAACGGATAAACAGACCTTTGACCGCTTGGTCGGACTTGAGCATCAGAAGAAGGTGCTTATTGATAACGCAAAGGCTTTCGTAGAGGGCAGAGCCTCCAATAATGTGCTTCTTTTCGGCGACAGAGGAACGGGAAAGTCCTCGTCCGTGAAAGCGCTTTTGAATATGTTTTACGAGGACGGCCTCAGAATAATCGAAATGCCGAAGCATTTTATAAATGACATACCGAAGCTTACGGAATATCTGTCCGGCAGGGCGAATAAGTACATAATATTTCTTGACGATCTGTCGTTTGACACGCGCGATCCTGAATGTCGCGCATTAAAAATCGCCATGGATGGTCAGGTACAGGCGCAGCCGGATAATGTGCGCATATACGCGACCTCGAACAGGCGGCATCTTATCAAGGAAAGCTGGGCGGACAGAGAAGGCGGGGACGTGCATATGAACGATAATATGCAGGAAACGCTGGCGCTTTCGGAGCGGTTCGGCATAAGCCTTGTATTTTCTGCGCCCAATCAGAGGGAATATCTGAATATTGTGTCCTCGCTTTTAAAGGAGAAGGGCATAGAGCCGGACGCGGAGCTTGAAAAAAGAGCCATAGTATGGCAGATGAATTACGGAGGCAGGAGCGGACGGTGCGCAAAGCAGTTTGTGGCATCTGTCGTTAAAGGATAATACGGGAGGAGCGGAGTTTAACGTGAAAAAGATAATAGCGGCTGCGCTTGCCGCGGCGGGCATAATGGGCGTGAGCGCCTATGCCGGCAGCATACAGGCGGAAAACGCGGCGTCAAAGACGGCCGTGGCAGCGTTTTACGATACCGGCGGACGGCTGGCGGCCGTGAAGGTATTCGCATTTGACGAGAACGGTCTTGCGGATATAGATTTCCCGACAGAGGATATGCGGCTGTTTATACCGGACGAGCATCAGGAAATATCGGCGCCAACGCCCGAAGCAACAGCGCCGCCCGAAGCGACGGCATCACCCGAAGCGGCAACGACGCCCGAAGCGACAGCGGCACCGACAGCGCTGCCCGAAGCAACGTCAACGCCTGCGCCGACGCAAAAACCCACTCCGGAGCCGATATACTCCAACGAATCCGACGCCACGAGGACGTTTTCCGTGGTGAAGGACGTTTCTATGGTAAGCGAGAACGGCGAAAGCAAGACGGAGCTTACGATATATAACCGCGGACAGGAAAAGCGGGTGAGAATAGACAATGACGTAAGAGTCACGGCGACGGCTCCCGCATGGAGCGCGGAGGACGGCATGGCGGTGTCATCGCTGTCGGAGGGTGACGTTATAATACTTGCGGCGAATTTCGGCGGCGAGATAAAGACGGTGGATCTGGTGTACCGTCCGTCGGGGAATCCCGCCCTTGAAGAAACGGACTACGGAGCAAGCTATGAGGATCTGTTCTCCGAAGGCGGAACAGTCGGCAGCAGCGACAGAAACAAGGTGATTTCCTACGGAAGCGCGAAACGCGGAGAGTACTACAGCTATGCGATGGGCTGCATTTTCAAAAAGACGGACAGCAGTCTTATTCTCTACGCTAAGGACGGAAAGAATGACACCTCTCTTGACTTTTCGCTGTCGCCCGACACTATGGTCTATCTGTATGACGGCAGCAGCTCCGACCCGCTCAGCATCGGCACCATATATGACATATCGGCAAGCGATATAGCCGAGGAGAATGTGGATGACGATCTCAACGTCATAAAATGGAGCAGTGACGATATACTGAACTTTGCCCTTGTAAGGGAGTCGGACGGTATTGTGACGGACGTTATGGTGTTTGAGGATTACAGATGATTTCGGGGAACAAAAAGCGATAGGCAACAGAGGATAACAACACCGCATTAAGTTAATTGATCAGGCTTAAGAGGAGTAATAAGAAATGATAGGAGAAAGGATTAAAAGGGCGCTGGCGGTTATAGCCGCGTGCGCATCGGCGGCGGCGTGTACAACGGCGTCAGCCGAAGATAATTTTAAGATATGGTTAAGCGGCATGGCGAACGATACGGGAACGCTGGTGGAATTTACGGACAGCGAGTCGGTAAACTCCGACGGAAGAGTTCTTGTGCCGCTGAGATCGGTATGCGAGTCAGCCGGCATGAAGGTATCGTGGTATCAGCCGGCAAAGACGGTTTCGGTCACACTTACCGCGAACAAGGATTCGGACAAGCCGTCGGAGAGGTACGCATACAATTTATTGGAAAAGGAAATAGACCGCGTAAGCCCGGGCGTTGTGCCCGAGGATATAGTGCTTCGCCTTGCGGCGGACGTTTCTACTATGGATATACGTTATAATTACAGTGATACGGCGAACAGCGACACAGTGTCGCTTGGAAAAGCCATCTCCCTTGAAAAGCCGCCCGCGCTTATCGACTCGGCTGTTATGATACCGTTGCGGGCGGTCATGGAAGCATTCGGATTTACAGTGGTGTACGAGGAGGATAACAAAACAGTCGTAGTCGGTGTTCCGGAACCGGAAACGGACGAGGACCTGCAGGTGATGCCGTCATTTGAGTATCTGCCCGATTCCTCCGAGGTCGCCGCGCTTACCTCAGCTGCGGTTAGCAAGGAGGATCCCGTGCCGACAGACGACCCCATAAAGGGAAAATATCTCGGACGTTTTAAAATAACGCATTACTGCCCGTGTGCGAAATGCAACGGCGGCTGGAACGGCACGGCGTTTGCCGGAAAGATAGTGCCGGGACGCACCGTCGGCGTGAGCCTGTATACCTTAAATACCGGCATTGTGCAGAAGCTGCAGTGGATATATATCGACGGCTACGGCCTCAGACGCATTGAGGACTACGGCTCCGGAGTCAACGAGCTGCACATAGATGTAGCGATAGCAAATCACAACGACCCCAATTACAACACCTGTTACCGCGACGTATGGGCGGCAAATTACAGCGAATAAAAGCTATAGTGAAATAAAAATCAAAACAGCGCCTCAAAATGCGGGGCGCTGTTTTGATGTGCGGGTTATCAGTCGTTTGTTACATATATTCTCGTATAGAGAGGGATAGTGTCGGCGAGCCATCTCATCTTGTCCGCCTTTACTCTGACGCAGCCGTGAGATACGTTCTGCCCGACTCTTCCGTCGTATTCCGTGCCGTTGTAGCGCATGAGGACGGAATGTATCGCGTATCCGCCGTTGAAGCGCATTACGGGACCGACATAATAGCCGCTGTAGGGCCAGCGCGACTGATACTGATAATATCTGAACTGCCCCACACACGTCGGCGTTGAGGTCTTGCCTATGCCGACTAAGAACTTGTCGAGCAGAATCCACTCGCCCTTCGAGCCTGTGTAGACTCTCAAGGTGTAATCGGCCTTTGATACCCAGATCATGTAGTTGGTGTCGCTTGCGATGCCGCGCGCGTTCACGAGATTGTCGCGCTCCGACTGAGCCTCAAGCGCCGCCTTTGCGGGCAGACCCGACTTGGTTACGTTCACGTCAAGGTGATCCGATTCGGGGTGATATTTAATATCGGACATAAGCGGCTCGATCATCGAGTCGATCGGCACGAATACGGCGCCCCTGATAAATACCGGCGCAGCCGAGATGTTGACGTCGCCCGAAGGGGTGGTGGTGTACACCTCGCCGATATTGTATATCAGCTGATATTTTCCGCAGGTGAGAGTGACGCTGTTGTACTCCTCGCTGTATGAAACATCGGATATCCCCATGGCGTTCGCCACTCCGGCTACGGGGACCATGACCGTATCGCCGATCTTGCGCGCGGGCGGATTGAGCTGCAGCGGCTGATAATCCAAAAAGATCGTCACCGGCTCCTCCTGCGGCGGCAGCGCCGTCATATAGCAGTAGTCAACGATGTGGGGCTCTTCCGGCGTTCCGTCGGGCATGGAATACGTTTCCACTATGTAAGCGTCGCCCGGAGCAAGAACCGTTTCTCCGGCGATGACCCCGTCAAGACCGCTGAGCATACGGAAGCTGAACTGTGTGCCCATCTCATATTCGCGCACGTTAAAATCGACCGAGAAGCCGTATGTATCGGCGGGAATATCGACAGTTTCGCGGTCAAGGCTTTTGCCCTCTAAGTCGCAAAGCTCAAACTCCGCCGAAACCGGCAGGCTGTAGGTGCTGTTTTGCACATCAAAGTATACTGTGAATTTGTTTGATACAGGTTCGTTTCCGGCTGACGCCGACGCGAAGCACGACGCAAGCAGCAGCGCCATGGCGAAAATCCCTATGTATCTTATTTTTTTCATAAGATGTCCCCCTTTTTATGTGATACATATATTGTAGCATATACGCCGCGGTTTGTCAACATATTTGCGCGCGGACTTTGGCGCGGCGCTCGCTTGGGTCTGCGCGAAAGCCACATCGGAATTGTAAATTTTTTTCATAAATTTCATTAAAGGCATTGTATTTTCGGCGGAAGTATGGTATAATAAATGCGGTCTGAAATACATTGAATAAACACACGGAGGAATATAAATGGGATTTTTAGATAAGATATTCGGCACTTACTCCGACAGGGAGCTTAAGAAGGTGCGTCCCATAGCGGCAAAGGTGATGGCGCTTGAGGATGATATGTCAAAGCTTTCCGACGCGGAGCTGAAGGCGAAAACGCCCGAATTTAAGCAGCGGCTTGCGGCGGGTGAAACGCTTGACGACCTTCTGCCGGAGGCTTTCGCGGTAATGCGCGAGGCTTCGTGGAGAGTACTTGGAATGAAGCACTTTGAAGTGCAGGTAATAGGCGGCGTCATACTCCATCAGGGACGTATCGCCGAAATGAAAACCGGAGAAGGAAAAACCTTGGTATCCACGCTGCCCGCGTATCTGAACGCGCTTGAGGGCAAGGGGGTACATATCGTTACCGTAAACGATTACCTGGCAAAGCGCGACAGCGAATGGATGGGCAAGGTGTACCGGTTCCTCGGAATGTCGTGCGGACTTATTATACACGAGATGGATCAGGCGGAGCGCCAGCAGGCGTATGCCTGCGATATAACCTACGGCACAAATAACGAGCTGGGCTTCGATTATCTGCGCGACAACATGGTAGTGCGCAAGGAAGAGACGGTTCAGCGCGGGCATCATTACGCGATCGTCGATGAGGTGGACTCCATACTTATAGACGAGGCGAGAACGCCGCTTATTATTTCCGGTATGGGCGGCGACGCGAACGATCTTTACAGGATAGCCGATATGTTTGTAAAGCGGCTGAAAAAGGAAGTCGTTACGGAGCATGACGACAAGCAGCTTGACGAGGATACGGACGCTGATTATATAGTTGACGAAAAAGCGCGCACAGCCACTCTTACCGATAACGGCATCAGAAAGGCGGAGCAGGGCTTCGGTATAGAAAATCTTTCCGATCCGGAGAATATGAAGCTGCAGCATCATATCAATCAGGCGCTTCAGGCGAACGGCGTTATGCACCGTGACCAGCAGTATGTCGTTGTTGACGGTCAGGTTCAGATAGTGGACGAGTTCACGGGACGTATTATGCCCGGAAGAAGATATTCCGACGGTCTGCATCAGGCGATAGAGGCGAAAGAGGGCGTAAAGGTCGAGAATGAGTCAAGAACTCTCGCGACGATCACCTTCCAGAATTTCTTCCGTCTGTACGACAAGCTTTCCGGCATGACCGGTACGGCTCTTACAGAGGAGGAGGAATTTCAGCATATATACAAGCTTGACTGCGTGGCGGTCCCGACAAACAAGCCGGTTATCAGAAACGATATGCAAGACGTCGTATACAAAACCGAGCATGGCAAGTACATGGCGGTTATCAACCAGATAA
This sequence comes from uncultured Lachnospiraceae bacterium, assembly GCA_964503455.1. Classification (GTDB taxonomy): domain Bacteria; phylum Bacillota; class Clostridia; order UBA1381; family UBA1381; genus CAZCZR01. The sequence continues at coordinate 32,460 of CAZCZR010000010.1, forward strand.
AGGAATGTCACGCAAAGGGGCAGCCGGTGCTTGTGGGAACGGTTGACGTAAAGAAATCGGAAACGCTTTCGGGTCTGCTGAAGCGCGAGGGTATCAAGCACGAGGTCTTAAACGCCAAGTTCCATAAAAAGGAAGCCGAGATAATTGCCCAGGCGGGCAAAAAGGGCGCCGTGACCATAGCAACCAATATGGCAGGACGAGGCACGGATATAATGCTCGGCGGAAACGCGGAGTATATGGCGAAAAAGGAAATGGAAAAGCGCGGGATCCCCGATGAGCTTATAGCGGAGGCCACAGGCTTCGGCGATACAGATGACGAGGAGATCATAGCGGCGCGCAAAATGTATCAGGAGCTTAACGATAAATTCAAAAAGCAGCTTGAACCGGAGCAGCAGGAGGTAAAGGACAGCGGCGGACTGTTCATCATAGGAACGGAGCGCCATGAGTCAAGACGTATCGACAATCAGCTGCGCGGCCGTTCCGGACGTCAGGGCGATCCGGGAGCGTCGAGATTTTTCCTGTCGCTTGAGGATGACCTGATGCGTATATTCGGCTCTGACAGAGTAAAGGCAATGGTGGAAACGCTCGGCCTTGAGGAGGATCAGCCGATCGAGGCGAAGATGCTCACAAACGCGATAGAAAATGCCCAGAAGAATCTTGAGGGCAGGAACTTTGACACGCGTAAGCACGTCCTCAAATACGACGAGGTAATGAACGAGCAGAGAAAGATCATCTACGGCGAGCGACAGAAGGTGCTTAACGGCGAGGATATTTCCGGCACGATCAAGACAATGATAGAAGCCGTTATAGACAGCGCTCTCGACGATTATGTCGGCATAACCGAGATCCCTGAGGAATGGAACCTGCACGCGCTTTATGACTTTGCGGACAGGATATTGATGGCAAACGGCGCGTTTGTCATAACGCAGGACGAAATGGAGCTTATCTCGAAAGAGGATATGAAAGAGCGCCTGATGAAGATAGCTATGGACCGCTATGCGCATCAGGAGGAGGTATTCGGTCAGAATATGCGTGAGCTTGAAAGAGTTATCATGCTCAGAGTTGTGGATACCTTGTGGATGGATCACCTCGACGAGATGGAGCAGGTGAAGCGCGAGATAGGTCTGCGTTCCTACGGACAGCACGATCCCGTTGTGGAGTACAGAACCGTCGGCAGCGAGCTTTACGAGGGTATGCTTGAGGGCATAAGACGCGATACGGTAAGATATGTCATGTCGGCAATGCCGCGTCCCGTTATCCAAAGAGTTCAGGTCGCAAAGCCTATAGATACCGGCGGCGACGGTTCGCTTGGGAAGCAGCCTGTCAAAAAGAAAAAGAAAGAGATCGGCAGAAACGATCCGTGTCCCTGCGGCAGCGGCAAAAAGTATAAAAACTGCTGCGGCAGAAACGCGTGATAAAGTATAATAAAATATAATAAAATTATAACCGAAAGCAAAATGCCCCGCGCCCTTGCGGGCGGCGGGCTTGCTTGCTTTTTCGGCGAGATCCGCGACTCCCGCCGAAACATTAGATAACGGGGAAATCCCCTTACAGAAGGATGTGATTAACGATGTTGGAGTACGAGCAGTACAGACTTGAGCTTCTCGACAAAAAAGACAGCATTGAAGAACTGAGGGATTCACTTTGACATCGCCAAAGCGACGTCGGAGATAGAAGAGCTTGAAAAGGAAAGTATGCAGCCGGGATTTTGGGACGACAGCGAAAGCTCCCAGAAGGTGCTGCAAAAAATAAAGATGCTTAAAGCAAAGGTAGACAAGTGGAACAGACTTAAAAACGACTGGGATGACGCGCTTGTGCTTACCGAGCTTGCCAACGAGGAAGATGACGCGTCGATGCTTGCGGACGTAAGCGCGGCGGTCAAATCAATAAACGCGGAGCTTGAAAAGCTTACGCTTGAAACGCTTTTGTCCGGTCACTATGACGCGAACAATGCCATTATGACCTTCCATGCGGGCGCCGGAGGAACAGAGGCGCAGGACTGGTGCGAGATGCTTATCAGAATGTACCAGATGTACGCACAGAAGAACGGCTATGCCGTTGATGTTTTGGATACGCTCCCCGGCGATGACGCGGGCATAAAGAGCGCCACCATACAAATATCGGGCATGAATGCCTACGGCTACCTTAAATCGGAAAAGGGAGTTCACCGTCTGGTGAGAATATCGCCCTTTGACGCGTCCGGCAGACGCCATACGTCCTTTGCCTCGATAGAGGTAATGCCGGAGATAACCGATGATATTGAGATTGATATTCGTCCGGAGGACCTGAAGGTAGACACCTACCGCTCCAGCGGAGCCGGCGGTCAGCATATAAACAAGACCGATTCGGCGGTGCGTATCACGCATATACCTACGGGAGTGGTCGTTTCGTGCCAGACGCAGAGATCGCAGCATCAGAACAGGGATTACGCTATGAAGATGCTCAAATCAAAGCTTGCCGAGATAGCGGAGCAGCAGCAGAAGGAAAGGATCGAGGACATAAAGGGCGTTCAGAAAGAGATCGCGTGGGGTTCGCAGATACGCTCTTACGTGTTCCATCCGTACACCATGGTAAAGGATCACAGAACCAATTATGAAACGGGCAATATAGGCGCTGTCATGGACGGCGAGCTTTCGGGTTTTATAAACGAGTATCTGAAATTCAAGAGCCTGGGGAAAATATAATAACATAATATAACAACATAAGGTATAAAAAATCCCTCTTTGCGTAAATTATATGCGGGAGGGATTTTTATGTCGCAAAAAACCGCCGAAAGGGATAAAAGACGCGCGGCGCGGGGTATAAACGCCCTTGCGGATATATCCGGCGGCAGGAGCGGAGCCGCGCCGTCGCGCCACGGAAGGCACGAGTCGGAAAAGCTGTTTTTGAGGGAAGGAATTTTATAAATCCGTTGCAATTCCGTCCGGAATGATGTATAATGAAGTCATATCAATGAAAGGAATCTCGGTTATAATGAACGAAATATTTTCAAGAACGCGAAAGCTTATCGGCGACGAGGGACTTTCGCGGCTCGGCTCGGCGCGTGTGGCGGTGTTCGGAATAGGCGGCGTGGGCGGATATGCGGCGGAGGCGCTTGTAAGAAGCGGTATAGGCGCGATCGACTTCTTTGACAACGACACCGTCGCCCCCTCAAATCTTAACCGCCAGATAATCGCCACACGCGATACCGTGGGCGAATACAAGGCCGACGTTATGAAACGGCGCGCGCTTTCAATAAACCCCGATATATGCGTCAATGCCTACAGGTGCTTTTATATGCCCGACACAGCCGATGACTACGATCTTTCCGTATATACCTATATAATAGACGCTATCGACACCGTGACCGGCAAGATAGAGATCATCACCCGCGCGGACGCTCTCGGAGTGCCTGTCATAAGCTGCATGGGAGCGGGAAACAAGCTTGACCCCTCGCGATTTGAGGTCGCGGATATATATTCCACCTCGGTATGTCCTCTTGCGCGTACCATGCGCCGCGAGCTGAGAAAGAGGGGGATAAAAAAGCTGAAGGTCGTATATTCAAGGGAGGAGCCGGCGGCTTGCGCCGCGCCGGACGGGGAAAGCGGCAGACGGGCCGTTCCCGGAAGCATAGCCTTTGTTCCGGCTGTCGCCGGACTTACGGCAGCGGGCGAGGTCGTAAGGGATATTGCCTCCGGCGCCGTGAGATGAAATAACGATACATAAAAATCCGCCGCCGGAAAATATCCTCTCCGGCGGCGGTCTGTTATTTGCCGAGATCCGTTTTTCTTACGGCATCTCTCAGCCTCAGCACATATCCGGGAGATACGGACAGCTCGTCAATACCCATGCGCAGGAAGCGCTCCGTCAAGGACGTGTCCGCCGCAAGCTCTCCGCAGATGCCTATCCACGCGCCGTTTGCGTGAGCGTTTTTCGCCGCGAGCTCTATCAGGCGAAGTATAGCCTCATGGTGCGTGTCGCAGAAGTCCTCAAGCTTGGGATTCTGCCTGTCAACGGCGAGAGTGTACTGCGTGAGATCGTTGGTCCCGACGCTGAAAAAGTCAACCATAGGAGCAAGCATATCGCTTATCACAGCGGCGGCGGGAGTTTCTATCATGATGCCCAGCTCCGTATCGCCGCTGTATTCCAATCCGTCGGAGTCAAGCTCCGATTTCACAACGCTTATGAGCTTCTTTATCGACTCCACCTCCGAAACGGACGTTATCATCGGGAACATAATGCCCAGATTTCCGTATATCGACGCGCGGTACAAAGCGCGAAGCTGCGTTTTGAAAATTTCCGGACGCGTCAGGCATATGCGTATGGCGCGAAGTCCCAAGGCGGGGTTATCCTCCTTGTCAAGCCCGAAATAGTCCGCCTGCTTGTCGGCGCCTATATCAAGAGTGCGTATGATGACCTTCTTCCCCGCCATGCTTTCAAGCACGCGGCGGTATGTCCTAAACTGCAGCTCCTCATCCGGAAAATCGCTGTTTTCAAGGTATAAAAACTCGCTCCTGAAAAGTCCTATCCCGCCCGCGTCATTGGCTATGACCTCGCCTATGTTCGCAAGACCGCCGATATTCGCGTAGATATTTATCCCTGTGCCGTCCCTTGTGACATTTTTCTTGCCCTTGAGCGTTTGAAGAAGCTCCTTCTTTTCAAGATCCTCCTTTTGCTTTCGGCGCATTTCCTCGGCGGTGTCCTCGTCCGGATCGATATATACCGTGCCGGTGAAGCCGTCCACTATAACGCTGTCGCCGTCATGTATCATCGAAAGAAATTCGCCGCCCATGCCTATTACGGCGGGGATATTCATATTGCGCGCAAGTATCGCGGTATGAGAGCCTGACGAGCCGTATGCCGTCACAAACGCGCGTACCTTATCCTTGTCAAGCGACACCGTTTCGCTTGGCGCAAGATCATCGGCGCAGACTACCATGTTGTCGGAAACCCTCGCGTCGGAGCTTTTGTTGAGCAGATTGTTTATTACGCGGTTGGAAATGTCCTTCACGTCCGCGGCTCTCGCCTGCATATAAGCGTCGTCCATAGCCGCGAACATCTGCGAGAAATTATCCGATGTAACCGCCACCGCGTATTCCGCCGAGACCTCCTGCGTTTCAATAATATTTACGATCGCCTCGTTATAGTCTGCGTCCTCAAGCATCATACGATGTATCTCAAATATTTGAGCGTTCGCCTCGCCGACCTCCTTCAACGCTTTTTCATATATCGCCGACAGCTCCTCAAGGCTTGCCGCCTTTGCTTTTTCAAAACGCGCCTTTTCAGCATCGGTTTCTTTTATATGCGTGCGCTTTACGGTGAGATCGCTGCGCTTGAATACGGAAACCTTTCCGAAGGCTATCGCGCCGCACACGCCTTTGCCGGATAATATCAGCATAGTGTTCCTCCCCGCTTGCGTTTACAGATTTTCCTCAAGAAACCTTTTCATGCCGAGGGCGGCATCGTCCTCGTCATCGCCCTCGGCCTTTACGGTTACAGTCTGCCCCGCTTTTACGCCCAGACCCATTACCGCGAATATTCTTTTGGCGTCTCCCGACTTGCCGTCTTTTTCTATCGTGATCTTCGAGGCGTATTTCGAGGCCTCCTTGATAAGCAGACCCGCCGGCCTTGCGTGTATGCCCTGAGGATCTGCGATGGTATAATCAAATGATTTCATTGTCATTATTCCTTTCCGGTTTTGAATTGAATTGTATTGAATTGTATTGATATGGTGTTGTCTTATATAAGCTGCCATAGGGGCGGATGAGGGAAAACATCGGGTTTTATCTGTCATCCTTTACAGGCTTTTTGAGCAGCGCCAGAAGCAGCATGGTTATCACCGCGCCTGCAGCCAAGGAAACGAGGTACATAAGCCGGTTGCCCACTACAGGGAATACGAATATCCCGCCGTGCGGCGCTCTTAATGTGCAGCCGAATACCATTGACAGCGCTCCCGCAGCGGCAGCTCCCGCGGCGGTGGCGGGGATAACATGAATAGGATCGGCGGCCGCGAAGGGTATCGCGCCCTCGGTGATGAACGAAAGACCCATTACATAGTTGGCAGCCGTTGACTGGCGCTCCGATTTTGTAAAGCGGCTTTTGAAAAAGGTTGTCGCCAGAGCTATGCCTATGGGAGGCACCATACCGCCTATCATAACGGCAGCCATTATATCATAGTTGCCCTGTGAGATAGCCATTGTTCCGAACACATACGCCGCTTTGTTTATGGGGCCGCCCATATCTATCGCCATCATAGCGCCCAGCACAAGACCCAGAAGCATCTTTGACGATGTGCCCATGCTGTGGAGCAGACTTGCAAGACCTTCGTTGATAAGTCCGATAACGGGATTGAATACGAACAGCATCAGCGTGCCTATGATAAATACGCCTATCACCGGATACAGAAGCGTCGGCTTGATTCCCTCAAGGCTTTCGGGCAGCTTCGAGAAAAGCTTCTTTAACAGAAGCACCGTATATCCCGCCGCGAAGCCTGCCGCCAGCGCGCCCAAAAATCCCGACACCGTAGCGCCCGACGAATTGAACACCGTGTCCGCGAGGTATCCCGAAAGACCGGTGTACGCGCCTTTAAATTCAAGCACAGCGTTGCCGCTTGCGGCCAAGGCACCGCCCACAAAGCCTACCGCCAGTCCAGGGCGGTCTGCTATGGAGTAGGCTATATATCCCGCAAGCACAGGGAGCATAAGTCCGAACGCCGCCTCGCCTACGGTCTTGAAAAACGCAGCTATAGGCAGGTTCTTTCCGAAATTGGCGGGATCTGTATTGAAATCGTCCAGAAGGAAGGCGATCGCTATAAGTATACCGCCGCCTATAACGAACGGGAGCATATGGGAAACGCCGCTCATCAGATGCTTGTAAATGCTATGGCCTATGCCCTTTTTGTCCGCGCCGCCGTCAGCATTTTCCTCCGTCTTATCGGCTGTGAATACGGGAGCGTCGCCTTTTAAGGCTTTCGCTATAAGCTCGTCGGCCTTCGATATGCCGTCGCTCACCTGAGTGATAATCACCTTCTTGCCGCCGAAGCGCTCCAAAGGCACCTTTGTGTCGGCGGCTACGATCACGCAGTCCGCGGCGGCTATGTCGTCCGCCGTAAGCACGTTCTTTGCTCCGCCGGAGCCTCTGGTCTCGATCTTGATCGCGCAGCCGGCTTTTTCGGCGGCCTTTTGCAGTCCCTCGGCAGCCATGTATGTGTGCGCTATGCCTGTGGGACAGCCTGTCACGGCAAGTATTTTCGCGCCGCATTTCACGGGAGCCGCCGCGCCTTCTTCGGCGTCCCTTGCCGCCTCCGCCGCGTCTATTATCCTTATAAACTCATCGGCGGTTTTGGCGTTTATAAGGCTTTTTGAGAAATCCTCGTCCATAAGCAGCACCGACAGCTTGCTCAGCACATCCAAATGCACATTCTCCTTTACATCGGGAGCGGCAATAGCGAATATAAGTCTTACCGGCTCGCCGTCCGCCGAGTCAAAATCCGTTCCGTCCCTTATAACCATGGCGGCAAGTCCCGGCTCCTTTACAGCCGCGTCCTTGCAGTGAGGTATCGCTATGCCCTCGCCGACAGCCGTGGTGCTTTCCCGCTCGCGGCTTTTAAGTCCGGCGGCGTATGCTTTCACATCCGTGATCCTGCCGCTTGCCGCCATAAGAGCCGCCATAGACTCTATCGTCTTTTCCTTGGTTTGAGGCTTGCCGTTTAAGGCTATGCTCTTTTTTGACAGTAAGTCCGTTATACGCATGATGTTATCCTCCTGAATTATTTTAGCGCATTATATATTTTTAAGACCTCGTCCTTTGTCGCGAGATCCTCCGAAAAGGCGCTTGCGCTTCCGGCGGCAAGTCCCGTTTTAAACGCGTGCATATAATCGCCGCTTTCCTTAAATCCGGCTATAAATCCCGCCACCATGGAGTCGCCCGCTCCCGTTGAATTTACGACCCTTCCATTGGGGGCCGCGCTCATATACTCGCGCCCATCTCCGGCGGCGAACACAGCGCCGTCTCCCGCCATAGACACAAGCACGTTCCGCGCGCCCATATCCCGCAGCTTTCTCGCATAAGGAAGGACGTCCTCTCTTGTTTTTAATTCGACCCCGAATATCCCGCCCAGCTCGTGATTGTTCGGCTTTACGAGAAACGGCCTGTATTTGAGCGCGTTCGCCAAAAGATCGCCCTCGGCGTCCACGATTATATCGACCCTTTTATCCGCAAGACGCTCCATTATATCGCAGTACACCGTGTCCGGCAGCGAGGGCGGTATGCTTCCTGCAAGCACCAAGGTATCCCCCGCCTTAAGCGCGCCGAGCTTTTTAAAAAGCTTTTCCATATCCTCCGCCCCAATATCGGGACCGGGAGCGTTTATCTCTGTTTCAGTTTCCGCTTTTATCTTTACATTTATGCGCGTATATCCGCTTTCAAGCTCTATGAGATCCGTTTTGCAGCCAATACCGTCAAGCATTTTTATCAGCTGCCTGCCCGTAAAGCCCGCCGCGAAGCCGAGAGCTGTGCTTTCAACGCCTAAGCTTGCGAGAACTATAGATACGTTTATGCCCTTGCCTCCCGCCAAAAGCTTCTCCGATACGGCTCTGTTGACCGCTCCCGCCCTGTATTCGGGCAACGTCACAGTATAATCGATTGCGGGGTTGAATGTTATTGTATATATCATATCGGTTTCTCCTCCGGCATTACGCCTTATTTATATCAAGTCTTTCATATTCGCCGCGCACGCACGGGCGAAGGCCGCCTTTGCGGGCGTCCGCGATTGTTTATGATTATGTTATAATCTCGCTGTTTTTATTTGTCAATAGCACATATCAACAATATTCTTCCAATATTTTTATATATTATGCACAAGAACTTTTTAATATGTGAGC
>CAZCZR010000011.1:0-32938 GCA_964503455.1 uncultured Lachnospiraceae bacterium
GAGGCATGCACTACCTCAAGCACGACCACCTTGTGGACGATAAGATCCACGCCCGTTCAACCGGTCCGTACTCGCTCGTTACGCAGCAGCCTCTGGGCGGAAAAGCCCAGTTCGGCGGTCAGCGCTTCGGAGAGATGGAGGTCTGGGCGCTGGAGGCTTACGGCGCCGCTTATACGCTTCAGGAGATACTCACCGTCAAGTCCGACGATGTTGTGGGACGCGTAAAGACCTACGAGGCTATAGTAAAAGGCGAGAATATACCGCAGTCCGGCATACCGGAATCGTTCAAGGTGCTTGTTAAGGAGCTGCAGGCGATAGCGCTTGATATAAAGATACTTGACAAGGATATGAATGAGATCGACCTTGACGCCGACCCCGACGATGATGACGTTGTGAATACCGAGATGAAAGACACCATGGAGGAAGCCGAGGGCGTTGAGCAGGATACAAGCGCTCTTGAGGGCAGCATGGTGCCGGATGAGCCGGAGGCGGACCTCGGCGAGGATTACTCGGATGACGATGATTATGATATTGACAGCGCTCTGGATGAGGTTCTCGGCGGTGAGGAAAAGACAGATGATATTACAGATAATATTGAGGACGATATGATATACGAGATCAGCGATGACGATTTCTCGGACGATGCAGAAGTATAAGGCGGAGGTTTAATAATAAATGTTAAAATTTAACAGCTTTGACTCAATAAAAATAGGACTGGCTTCTCCGGAAACTATACTTAAATGGTCTCACGGCGAGGTCAAAAAGCCCGAAACCATAAATTACCGCACATTAAAGCCGGAACGCGACGGCCTGTTCTGCGAAAGGATCTTCGGCCCGCAGAAGGACTGGGAGTGCCACTGCGGAAAGTATAAGAAGATAAGATATAAAGGCGTTATCTGCGACCGCCGCGAGCGTATGGGTCACATCGAGCTTGCTACGCCGGTGTCCCATATATGGTACTTCAAGGGAGTGCCGTCGTCGCTGGGACTTATACTCGATCTTTCGCCCAGACAGCTTGAGAAGGTGCTTTACTTTGCGGCGTATATTGTAACGGATCCGGGAAATACGGGTCTTGTACAAAACCAGATACTTTCCGAAAGAGAGTATACCGAGGCGTATGAAAAGTACGGCGGCAAGTTTTCCGCGGGCATGGGCGCCGAGGCTATAAAGACCCTTCTTGAAAGGATCGACATCGAGGAGCTTTCAGCCGAGCTTAAAGAGGAGCTTGAGGCTTCTCAGGGACAGAAAAAGGCAAGGATAATAAAAAGACTGGAGATAGTAGAGGCGTTCAGGATTTCCGGCAACCGTCCGGAATGGATGATACTGACGGTCGTGCCGGTGCTTCCGCCGGAGCTTCGCCCGATGGTACAGCTCGACGGCGGACGTTTCGCAACTTCTGACCTGAACGATCTTTACCGGCGCGTTATAAACAGGAACAACCGTCTTAAAAGATTGCTTGAGCTTGGCGCGCCCGACATTATCATAAGGAACGAAAAAAGAATGCTGCAAGAAGCCGTTGACGCGCTTATAAACAACGGCAGACGCGGCAGGACCGTGACCGGCCCCGGCAACAGAGCGCTGAAATCGCTTTCGGATCTGCTGAAAGGAAAGCAGGGACGTTTCCGTCAGAACCTGCTCGGAAAGCGTGTCGATTATTCGGGACGTTCCGTTATCGTAGTAGGTCCGGAGATGAAGATCTACCAGTGCGGACTGCCGAAGGAAATGGCGATCGAGCTGTTCAAGCCGTTCGTTATGAAGGAGCTTGTGGCGAGAAATCTTGCGCATAATATAAAGAGCGCCAAGAGAATGGTTGAAAGAGCGCGTCCGGAGGTATGGGATGTGCTTGAGGACGTCATAAAGGAGCATCCGGTGCTTTTAAACCGTGCGCCTACGCTGCACAGGCTGGGTATTCAAGCGTTTGAGCCGCGCCTTGTGGAGGGAAGAGCGTTAAAGCTCCACCCGCTGGTATGTACGGCTTACAACGCGGACTTCGACGGCGACCAGATGGCTATACACGTGCCGCTGTCGCCTGAGGCGCAGGCCGAGGCAAGATTCCTTATGCTTTCGGCAAACAACCTGCTGAAGCCGCAGGACGGCCATCCTGTAACGGTTCCGACACAGGATATGATACTCGGCTCGTATTACCTTACGCTTGTAAAGGACGACGAGCCGGGCAAGGACAAGGTATTCGCCGATGCGGACGAAGCGCTGCTTGCATATGAAAACGGCGTGGTGGGACTTCACTCGCCGATAAAAATAAGAGTGGAAAAAGAGATTCGCGGCGAAAAGAGATCGAAAATAATCGACGCCACCGTCGGCAGGATTATCTTTAACCGCAATATACCGCAGGATCTGGGATATGTGGACAGACACAACCCCGAAAAGATGTTCGACCTTGAGGTCAACTTTGTCGCGGGCAAGAAGCAGCTCGGCAAGATAATCGACAGATGTATACGCCTCCACGGAACAGCGGAGACCTCCGAGGTTCTTGACCTTATCAAGGCAACGGGTTATAAGTACTCGACAAAGGGCGCGATCACGGTAGCCATTTCCGATATAGAGGTGCCTGAAAAGAAGAAGGAGATACTTGCCCAGGCGGATAATGACGTCGATAAGGTAACAAAGCTTTACCGCAGAGGTCTTTTGACGGATAACGAGAGATACAAAAAGACAATAGAGATATGGGCGCAGGCTTCCAACGATGTAACGGACGCCATGATGGCGAACCTCGGTCAGTTTAACCCGATATTCATGATGGCGGACTCCGGTGCGCGAGGCAGTGTCAACCAGATACGTCAGCTGGCGGCGATGAGAGGTCTTATGGCGGACACGTCGGGACGTACTGTCGAGATCCCTATCCGCGCGAACTTCCGTGAGGGTCTGAACGTTTTGGAGTACTTCATTTCATCGCACGGCGCGCGTAAAGGTCTTACCGATACGGCGCTCAGAACGGCGGACTCCGGCTATCTGACAAGGAGACTTGTTGACGTTGCGCAGGACGTTATAGTAAAGGAAGTGGACTGCGGAGCGACTTCCGGCGAATGGGTATCGGAGATCACGGACGGCAAGGAAGTAATCGAGCCGCTGTTTGACCGTATACTCGGCCGTGTTTCGGTGGAGAATATACTGCATCCGGAATCGGGCGCGGTTATAGTCATGGCGGGCGAGATCATCTCGGACGATCAGGCTAACGCCATTGTGAACGCGGGAATAAACAAGGTTCATATAAGAAGCATACTGACCTGTAAGACAAAGACAGGCGTATGCGCAAAGTGCTACGGAAACAACCTGGCTACGGGCGAGCTTGTAAACGTGGGCGAAGCGGTCGGCATAATAGCGGCGCAGTCCATAGGCGAGCCGGGCACACAGCTTACGATGCGTACCTTCCATGCCGGCGGCGTTGCGTCGGGCAGCGATATTACACAGGGTCTTCCCCGTGTCGAGGAGTTGTTTGAGGCAAGACGTCCTAAGGGTCTTGCGACGATTTCCGAGATCGGCGGCGTTGTGCGCGTAACGGATACGAAGAACAAGCGCGAGGTAGAGGTTTCCAACAATGAGTCGGGCGAGGCAAAGACGTATACGATACCCTACGGCTCGGCAATCAAGGTTCATGACGGAGATGTTATCGAAGCGGGCGATGAGCTGACCGTAGGCTCTGTCAACCCCAACGATATACTCAGGATCAAAGGCCCCCACGCAGTGCAGGTATATATCACCCGTGAAGTACAGAGAACCTACCGTATGCAGGGCGTTGACATCAACGACAAGCACGTTGAGATAATAACGCGCCAGATGCTGAGAAAGGTAAGAGTCGAGGACGCGGGAGAAACAAATCTGCTTATCGGTTCGCTTGTGGATATATTCGAGCTTGAGGAAGCGAACAAGGCTGTCGAGGCGAACGGCGGAACGCATTTTGCTACGTATTCTCCGGTGCTTCTGGGAGTAACGAAGGCATCGCTTGCGACGGATTCATTCATGTCGGCGGCGTCGTTCCAGGAAACGACAAAGGTGCTTACCGATGCGGCTATCAAGGGCAAGGTCGATCATCTCCAAGGCCTGAAGGAGAATGTTATCATAGGCAAGCTTATACCCGCGGGTACGGGCATGAGTATGTACAAGGATATTAACATCACCATAAACGGCGAAGAGGTAGTAAGCGAACAGTAAATATCAATAAACACAAAAATACCGCGCGGCGTAAAAACCGTGCGGTATTTGATTTTACAGACCGTGCCGGAAATTACTGTTCTTCCGGTTTTCCGTGTTTTTCGTAATCGGCTGCGGAAAGTACGGCGTTGCTGTCATCCACGAACACCACGCGCGGTTTGTGAGCTTTCGCCTCATCGGGCGTAAGAGTGCAGTACGCCATGATGATGATCCTGTCGCCCTCGCGGACGCATCTGGCGGCGGCGCCGTTTAAGCATATAATGCCGGAGTTTTCCCCGCCCGCTATGGTATACGTTTCAAACCGCGCGCCGTTGTTGACGTCAACTATCTGCACCTTCTCGTATTCAAGTATGCCCGCCGCGCGAAGCAGCGCCGAGTCCACAGTTATGCTGCCAACATAGTCAAGCTCCGCCTGAGTTACGACCGCACGGTGTATCTTGCTTTTAAGCATTGTTATTTCCATGATGATCTCCTCCATGAAACCGAATAAGCTCCCCATATGATGTATCGGGCTTATTCAATTTTCCGTCCGCGTCAAGTAAATTATTTTAAATACAGACCGCTCAACGCAAGCCGCTTAGAGGCTTTCGATAATGAAATTATCAATAAGCCTTGTCTTTCCGATATATACGGCTACGGCAAAAAGCGCGGGAGCCGTTACCTTGCTTATATTTTCAAGCGTGTTAAAGTCTACGGCCTCAACATAGTCAATCCTCGCCAAAGGCTCCGCCTCTATAACGGCGCGTATTTTATCTTTGACAGCCGATGCGCTTCGCTCGCCTTTTTCTATCATATCCCTGCCCGCAAAAAGCGCCCTTGACAGACAAAGCGCGGCATTGCGTTCTTCGGGATTGAGATAGGTATTTCTCGATGACTTTGCCAGACCGTCCGCCTCGCGAATGATAGGACAGCCGACGATTTCTATATCAAAATTCAGATCGCTGACCATCTTTTTTATCACGCACAGCTGCTGAGCGTCCTTCTGACCGAAATACGCCCTGTCGGGGGTGACTATATTGAACAGCTTGCCGACAACCGTGCATACGCCGGAAAAATGTATCGGGCGCGTTTTGCCGCACAGCACCTTTGTGAGCTTGCGCATATCAATAAACGCAAGCGCGTTTTGGTACATCTCGGAAGGCTCGGGGTTGAAGATAAGCGCCGCGCCCGCGTCCGTGCATAAAGCGGCGTCCGCTTCTATATCGCGCGGATAGCTTTCAAAGTCCTCGTTGGGCGCGAATTGTGTCGGGTTTACAAAATCGCTCACGACTACGCGGTCGTTTTCGGCTACGGCGCGCTCTATAAGGCTTTTGTGTCCCTCGTGAAGATAGCCCATGGTGGGAACAAGCCCGATGCTTAGTCCCTCTTTTTTCCACGCCTTTACCTCGGCGCGCACCTCCGCTATGGTTTTAACTGTTTTTATCATTGCCGTATTCCTCCCTGATGTCCGCCATTACTTCATCGTTTATTTTAAAGGTGTGTTCCCTCGCGGGGAAAGCGCCGGAGCGAACCTCGCTTATATATGCGGCGAACGCCTGCTTCATACTCTCGCCTATATTGCCGAAGCGCTTGACAAACTTAGGCGTAAAATCCGAGAACATACCGAGCATATCCTGATATACAAGCACCTGACCGTCACAGTCCGCGCCCGCGCCTATGCCTATGGTGGGGATGCGGAGCATATCGGTTATATACTTCGCCAGCGCCGCCGGAACGCACTCAAGCACAACGCTGAATGCTCCCGCCTCCTGAACAGCCAAAGCGTCCTCTATGACGCGCTTTGCCGCGTCAACGGTCTTGCCCTGCACCTTGAAGCCGCCGAAAACATTGACCGATTGGGGAGTCATGCCTATATGCCCCATGACCGGAATCGATGAGTCCGTTATGGCGCGTATATGCTCCTTGAATTTCACGCCGCCCTCAAGCTTTACCGCGCCGCAGCGGGCCTCTTTCATCAGTCTGCCCGCGTTCGCGACAGCGTCGTATACCGAGGTCTGATACGACATAAACGGCATATCGCACACCACAAAAGCGTTCCCCGCGCCGCGCGCGACAGCCGCGCAGTGATGTATCATGTCATCCATGGTAACCGACAGGGTATCGGGATAGCCGAGCATTGTCATGCCGAGCGAATCGCCGACAAGGATCGCTTCGATCCCCGCCTCGTCCTCAAGACGCGCCGTTGAGTAGTCATACGCCGTTGTCATCGTTATTTTTGATTTATTGAGCTTTGCCTCCGCGAAGGAAGCTGTTGTTATTTTCATGCTTTTGACCCGTCCTTTCCGATCATATCATATATCGCCTGCGTCATAACCTCGTATATACGCTTATCCAAGCCCGAAAGCGCTTCAAGATGCCGCGCTACTGTGCAGCTGTCGCCGCGCGAGGCGGGACCTGTCAGCGCGCCGCGGGCGCCGCAGGAAATAATATTGTCCATGTTGTTTTTCATTAAAGGCGAAAGCGCCGCGTGAGCGTCCTCGGCGCAAAATCCGCACTCCGTCAAAAGCGCTTCCGCTCTTTCGCATACAGCCACGACAAAATTGGACGCAAAGCAAGCCGCCGCGTGATATTTAGCCTTGTCCGAGCTGTTTATTATTCTGAATTTATTGCCTGTAATAGTAAGAATATCCGATATTTCCGCAATCGCGCGGGCGCCGCCCTCAAGGGTGAAGAAGGCGCGTGAAATATCGGCGTTTGACGTATGCGCACTGTTAAAAGCGAGCATAGGATGGACAGAGCAGACCGTATCGGGGTCGGCTCCGGAAAATATATCGGAGGATAGAGAACCGCTGCAATGACAGATGATCTTACCGCGCATATCGTAGCTGTTTCTTAATCCGTTCCACACCTCCGCCACGGCGGAATCGGTAACGGTTATGAATATTATACCGCATTGTTCTGTCAGCTCCTCCGGTGAGAGAAGCTCTTTATTGCTGCCTGTGTTTTGGCGCGAGTATGCAAGACGCGTGTTCATGCCCTTGCTTTCGAAATAATGAGCCAAGCTTGAGCCGCATCGTCCGGCGCCTATAAATCCTATATTTTTAATGACTGCCACCTCCCGTGTTACCTGAAAAGAAGCGGCCTCCCGTTCCGGTACAGTTCCGAAGATACTGTCCATGTACAGACTATTATATCACACATCCCCGCCGCTTTCAAGAGTTTTTTTGATTTTGCGCAAAAACTTTCAAAACCGGCCGCTGTGTTTTTCATGTTCGTCAAATTGCACAATAAACATCGCCTTCAGAGCTAAAAAATCTTGCAATACGCAGATATTCCCGCGGCTTTTTGCCTTGGATCCGACAATCGTTTGTGCAATTTGCCGGTCACTCTTGGGTTTTTGGACACGCCCTTTAGTAAAATAACATATTGACTTTATTATGCGGCTGTGATATTATATTCAATTAGAAGTATATTTTTTACAGCGTTCCCGGAGGGAAAGAGAGGAAATTTGTAGATCATGGCAAAGATAGCGATTATGGGCTATGGAACTGTCGGAGGCGGAGTATACGACATCATAAACGGTAACGCCTTCGGCATTGAAAAGCACGCCGGTCAGGATGTGGAGATCAAATATATTCTTGATATACGCGATTTTCCCGATCATCCGCGCAGGGAGCTTTTTACAAAGCAGTTTGACGATATATTGAATGACGCGCAAGTAAGCGTGGCGGCCGAGGTGATGGGAGGACTTCATCCCGCGTATGAGTTCACGAAAGCGCTTCTCGAACACGGCAAGAGCGTAGTCACCTCAAACAAGGAGCTTGTGGCGACTTACGGAACGGAGCTTTTGCATATCGCGCGCGAGAATAAGGTGAACTATTTCTTTGAGGCGAGCGTGGGCGGAGGAATACCTATAATAAGACCGATACACCAGTGCCTGACGGCGAACAACATCACGCGCATCGCCGGCATATTAAACGGCACCACCAACTATATCCTCAACGAAATGATCAAAAAGGGCAAGAATTTTTCCGAGGCGCTTTCCGATGCCCAGGCGAAGGGCTACGCCGAGAAAAATCCGGCAGCTGATATAGAGGGACACGACGCGTGCAGAAAGATAGCGATACTCGCGTCTTTGGCAAGGGGCGTGTTTGTGGATTACAAGAATATTCCGACAGAGGGCATTACTCATGTCGCGCTTGAGGACGTTAAATACGCTCAGGCCATGGATTCCGTGATAAAGCTGATAGGCTATGCGGAATTTTGCGGCGATAAGGTCTATGCCGAGGTCGCGCCGATGATTTTAAAAGAGAATCTGCCTCTTGCGGGGGTTGACGGCGTATTCAACGCCATACTTGTAACGGGCGACAGCGTGGGCGATGTGATGTTCTACGGCAGAGGAGCGGGCAAGCTTCCGACGGCAAGCGCCGTTGTGGCGGATATAATCGACGCCGTAAAGCATAAGGAGCGCCCCAAGGTCATAGAATGGGAAATGCCCGACTCGAATATAATGCTTTCGGGCGACGAAAAAACTTTCAGATATTTCATCAGAACCTCCGACTCAACGGAAAGGATCGAAAAGGTCTTTTGCGGCGCCGATATCATCAGCGGCGTTATACCGGGCGAGACGGGATTTGTGACAGAGGAGCTTACGCCGAGCGGCATGGAACGGAAAAAGGAAGAGCTTTCGGATGTGCTGTCGTGCGTAAAGGTATTTAAGTGATAAGAGTAAAGGTGCCCGCAACGAGCGCCAATATGGGTGCGGGTTTTGATTCGCTGGGTATCGCGCTGTCGCTTTACAACACCATAGACGTCACGGAGATAAGCCATGGCATACAGATAAGACGCTCTGCCAATATGCCGTTTGCGGCTGATGAGAACAACCTGATATACCGCGCTATGCAAAAGGTATTTACGGCGGCGGATTTTTCGCCCAAGGGCGGGATCCGCATTTCGCAGAAGTCGGATATACCCATGACGCGCGGACTCGGCTCATCGAGTGCGTGTATTGCGGGCGGTATGATAGCCGCGAATATAATCGCCGGCAGACCGTTTGATTACGGAGCTTTGCTTGATATGGCGACGGAGATGGAGGGGCATCCCGACAATGCGGCTCCGGCGTTTTTCGGAGGCTTTTGCGCATCGGCGGTGACAGAAGGCCACGTTGAGTACGTAAGCTTCAAGCCGGGGCAGAGATTCGGATTTGCCGTCATGATACCGGATTTTTTCGTGGCGACAAAAAAATCGCGCACGGCTTTGCCGGAGCTTGTAACGCATAAGGATGCGGCGCATAATGTATCAAGGGCGGCATTGTTCGCGCTTGCAATGGCAACGGGAAAAGCGGAGGCGCTTAAGACCGGCGTTGACGACAGGCTGCACCAGCCTTACAGGAAAGGGTATATAGACGGGATAGATGAAATTTTTGAAAAAACCTATGAAGCGGGTTCGCTTGCCACTTACATAAGCGGCTCCGGACCCACGGTATTATCGGTGCTTACGGACGGCAGAGAGGATTTCAAACACAGTATGGAGAGCTTTTTTGAAAAGAACAGTCATAAATGGACCTGCAGGATACTTAGTGTGGACAATGTCGGCGCCGTTGCGGGCATAACGGGTGAATATAAAATGAGTTGAAGCAGCGGAGATATTCCGGGGGCTTATATATAAAAAGGAGTTAGACAAAATGGGACTTGTAGTACAAAAGTACGGCGGAACCTCGGTCAGAGATGCCGAAAGGGTGATGAACGTTGCCAAACGGGTTACCGACGCGTATAAGGCGGGCAACTCGGTGGTAGTTGTGGTTTCGGCACAGGGCGACACGACGGACGATCTTATAGAAAAGGCTAAGGAGATAAACCCCTCCGCGTCAAAGCGCGAGATGGATATGCTTCTTTCGACCGGCGAGCAGATCTCGATATCGCTGCTTGCGATGGCGATAGAAAAGCTCGGATACAGGGCTGTATCGCTTACAGGCTGGCAGGCGGGCATGAAAACGGATACCCGCTACTCGGCGTCAAGGATAAGAAATATAAACACCGAGAGAATAAAGGATGAGCTTGACAGCAAAAAGATAGTTGTTGTGGCGGGCTTTCAGGGCATAAACAAGTACGATGACATAACAACCTTGGGACGGGGAGGCTCCGATACGTCGGCGGTAGCTTTGGCGGCGGCTCTGCACGCGAATGTATGCGAGATATACACCGATGTTGACGGCGTGTATACAGCCGATCCGAGAATCGTAAAGAACGCGCGCAAGCTTTCGGATATTTCATATGACGAGATGCTTGAGCTTGCGTCGCTCGGCGCCAACGTGCTGCATAACCGTTCGGTAGAAATGGCGAAAAAATATAGTGTAAAGTTAGCTGTTAAATCAAGCCTGAACAATAGCGAGGGCACATACGTTAAGGAGGTAAATCAAGTGGAAAAAATGCTCGTCAGAGGTGTGACAAGAGATAATGACTGCGCAAGGATAGCGCTTTGCGGCGTTGAAGATACTCCGGGGATCGCGTATAAGGTATTCTCTCTTATAGCGAACGCGGGTATCAGCGTTGATCTTATAATCCAGTCGATAGGCAATAACGGAAAGAAGGATATAAGCTTTACCGTTGCCGAGGGCGATCTTGACGATGCTAAAAAGCTGCTTGAGGAGAATAAAAACGTAATCAATTATGAAAAGATGAACTGCAATAAGGAAGTATCCAAGGTATCTATCGTGGGCGCGGGCATGGTATCGAACGCCGGCGTTGCCGCTATGATGTTTGAGGCGCTTTACAACAGCCGCATCAACATAAAGATGATAGCCACCTCGGAGATAAAGGTATCGGTTCTTGTGGCGCGGAAGGACGCGGAAAGAGCCGTTGAAGCGATACACGACAAGTTCTTCGCGTAAGGATATATTTTTCGACAGCTCAATAAATGATCACAAGGAGGCGGTTGTTCCGGACTTCGCGCATAAGCGAGGGCATATCCCTTGTGATTATTTTTTGGAATATATGTATATGGCTGTGATCGTCAGGGAGGTTTTTATGACGGAGAACGAAAGTCTTGTAATAGGAAGAAATCCGGTGCGCGAGCTTTTGAGATCGGGACGGGAAGTGGATAAAATAATAGTAAAAAGCGGCAGACCGGAGGGTTCGCTTGCCGAGCTTATCAAAAAGGCGCGTTCGGCGGGAATAGTCGTCACCGAAGCGGATAAGCAGAAGCTTGACAGGATAGCGGGCGGCGAGAATCATCAGGGCATAATAGCTTACTGCGCGGAGCATACCTACGCGAGTGTTGATGACATATTAAAGCGCGCCGAGGATAGGGGCGAGCCGCCGTTTGTCATAATCTGCGACAAGATAACCGACCCTCATAATCTGGGCGCCGTGATAAGAACCGCCAACTGCGTGGGAGCGCACGGCGTTATAATTCCCAAGCGCGGCGGAGTCGGACTTACGTCCGTAGTGGCGAAAACCTCGGCGGGCGCGCTTGAATACACTCCCGTGGCAAAGGTCACAAATATAGCCTCAACGATAGATGAGCTGAAAAGGAAGGGCTTGTGGATAGCGGCGGCCGACATGAACGGCGATGAGATGTACTCGGTGGATTTAAAGGGCGCGATCGGACTGGTCATAGGCTCCGAGGGCGGCGGCATTTCGCGTCTGGTGCTTGAAAAGTGCGATTTTGCCGCAAGAATACCGATGTACGGCGATATAAATTCGTTAAACGCTTCGGCAGCAGCCGCGGTGCTTATGTATGAGGCTTTAAGACAAAGGAAAGCGAACTGAACTTGAAAGGAACGAAATCATGAGAGCTATAGTAACGGTTATCGGAAAGGATAAAAAGGGCATTATCGCCAAGGTCAGCGGCGCTCTTTACGAAAACGGGATAAACATACTCGACATATCCCAGACTATTATGCAGGATATGTTTACAATGATAATGCTGGTCGATATGACCGACTCCGCAAAGCAGGTATGGGAGCTGACGAAGGAAATAGAGGATCTCGGCTCGGAGCTGGGACTGTCCATCCACGTGCAGCGCGAGGAGCTGTTCGACTCGATGCATCGCATATAACGGCGGAAAGGAACGGCTTTTAATATGTTAAATCCATTTGAAATACTTGAAACCATCAATATGATACAAAAGGAGAACCTGGACATCAGAACGATAACCATGGGCATCTCCCTAAAGAGCTGCGCCGATCCCGATATTGACGCGGTATGCGAAAAGGTTTACAACAAGATAACGTCATATGCAAAGGACCTTGTAAAGACCGGCGAGGATATAGAAAAGGAATTCGGCATCCCGATAATAAACAAAAGAATATCCGTGACGCCGATAGCGTCTTTGGCGGACGCGCTTGATGAGCCTACCGTTGAAAAATGCGTAAGGATTGCAAAGACTCTCGACCGCGCGGCGAAAACGTGCGGAGTCAATTTTATCGGCGGCTATACGGCGCTGGTGCATAAGGGCTTCACAAAGGGCGAGAAGATACTCATCGACTCGATACCGCGTGCGCTTGCCGAAACGGAGCTTGTATGTTCAAGCGTAAACGTCGCGTCTACCAGAGCGGGCATAAATATGGACGCCGTCGCTCAAATGGGACGCATTGTAAAAGAGGCGGCAGAGCTTACCAAGGAAACGCAGGGCTTTGCCTGCGCGAAGCTGGTGGTGTTCGCAAACGCCGTGGAGGACAATCCGTTTATGGCGGGAGCGTTTCACGGCGAGGGCGAGGGCGAATGTGTTATAAATGTGGGCGTGTCAGGCCCCGGCGTTGTAAAGTGCGCTCTTGAAAAGGTCAAGGGAGAGCCTTTCGGCGTTGTTGCCGATGTTATAAAGAACACGGCGTTCAAGATTACGAGAATGGGTCAGCTTGTGGCGCAGGAGGCGTCGAAGCGGCTCGGAGTGCCGTTCGGCATAGTGGATCTGTCGCTTGCCCCGACTCCGGCTGTAGGCGACAGCGTGGCGTATATACTTGAGGAAATGGGACTTGAAAAATGCGGCGCCCACGGTACCACCGCGGCGTTGGCGCTTTTAAACGACGCGGTCAAAAAAGGCGGAGTTATGGCGTCCGGCTATGTGGGAGGTCTTTCGGGAGCGTTCATCCCCGTAAGCGAGGACGCGGGCATGATAGCCGCCGCAGAATGTGGCGCGCTGTCGCTTGAAAAGCTGGAGGCGATGACCTGCGTATGCTCCGTGGGACTTGACATGATAGTGATCCCCGGCGATACGAGCGCATCGACCATATCCGCGATAATAGCCGACGAAGCGGCGATAGGAATGATAAACACAAAGACCACGGCTGTGAGGGTGATACCCGCGCCGGGCGCCGAGGTTGGCGACACGGTGGAATTTGGAGGACTGCTCGGTACGGGGCCGGTAATGCCGGTAAACCGTTATTCCGCCGAGGAATTTATAAAGCGAGGCGGACGTATTCCGGCGCCGATAAACAGCCTGAAGAACTGATAAAGCTTTTATATTCTGTTTCGGCGAAAGGAGGTGAGAGGAGCTATGCTTGAAGAAGTTGCTCAAAGACTCATGGAAATTGAAGATGACGCCCGAAGGGTGGTGGCGCAGGCGAAGGACGCGCAGGAGCGTCTTAACGATGACATAAAGGAAGCGGATGACAAAATGCGCGCCGATATAGAAAAGCGGGTGAACAGCCGCTGCGACAAGATCAAGGCGTATGAGGACGGCGAAGCGGGGCGCAGGATAGAAGAAATTAAAAGCGGCCTCGAAAAGAAAAGCCGCGCTCTTGACGAAAGCTATGCCAAAAATGCCGCGGCGTGGGCGGATGATATATTTGCAAGAATTATCAGCTGATATAGGGGCATCCCAAAGTTATTTGAAAAGAGGTGTTTTGTATGAGCGCTCGCTACTGCGCGGTTTCCGCCAAGCTTAAGGCGATGAGCCGCGGAAGCATGAAACGGCGCGATTTTGAGGAAATACTCGCAAAGCCCACGGTAAAGGATATTTTCGATTATCTCAGAACAGAAACAATGTACGGAGAAAGCCTTGCCGCTCTTGACGGCGAGGAGATCCACCGGCGCGACGTGGAAGCGCATCTGAAGAACGGTCTTTTGCACGAGTTCGGCAGGATATATGAATTTCTGGATCTTAACCAAAAAAAGCTGCTTGAATATTGGTTTATGAGATATGAGGTAGAGTACCTTAAAAACAGCCTGCGCTATATATTCAACGGCGAGGACGACAGAACGTATGAGCTGCATAAGGGAGTTGCGGAATTTTTTTCGGAACACACGAAAATAGATGCCGGCGAGGCGGTAAAGGCTTTAACTCTTGACGAGTTTATTAAAGCGTGCGCCGGATCGCCCTATTATGCGGTGCTGGAAAGGGCAAAAAGCATAGACGCCGACTGCTTTTCCATATGTATGATGCTTGACAGGTTCTATTATATAGAGCTTTGGCGGGCAAAGGACAAATATCTTACGAGAGAAGAAGCGGACATATTCGCCAACCTTGTGGGCAGCCGCATAGATATGCTGAATATGATCTGGATATACAGAGGGAAAAAGTACTTTAATTTTGATCCGGATATGATGTTTACCTACATTATTCCGGTAAGGAACCGGCTGACCCCCGACAATATAAAAGCAATGGTTGGCGCCAAAAACGCCGCCGAAATGACTGACGCAGTGAAAGCAACAAAATATGCGCCGTTATTCGATATGGTTGCCGAGGACGGATATTACGCGGAAGAGCAGTTCAGGCGGCTTTGCAAAAAGGACGCCGCAAGGATCATGAATACTCGTCCGCTCAGCATGGCGGCAATATTTGCCTATCTTTACATGAGAGAGGCGGAGATAGACGACATAACCACCGTTATAGAAGGCGTGCGTTACGGACTTTCTCCGGAGCAAATAAGGCAGCATATTTTTTAAACATAGAAATCGGCAGCCTCGAAGGAACCGCGATGCCTGTCATCGGGTTTTAGGCTTGCCGCCGCCGTTGTGCGTTGATCAACGGCATTTCATAAAAAGGAGGGAGAGCTTTGGCGATTGAAAAAATGGTCGCAGTGACGATTGCCGCAAGGATCGAAAATTTCGACAGCGCAGTTGAAAAGTATGTCTATAACCGTGATATACATCTGGAAAACGCGATGAGCGTTTTGCAGGATAGGCGGGGCATAAAGGCGTTTGACGATGTAGGTCAGTACGACAGCGTTATTAAAACGGCTGAGGACATTATGAATTTCGCCGGCATAAGCGCGGACGAGAAGCCCGCGGAAAACATGAGCATTGACGAGATGGAGGCTTTCTTGGAGGGCATAAACCGCCGCACGGCGGACTTAAAGTCCGAGCTGGAAGCAGTCAGGTCGGAGATAAGCTCAACGGAGGAGATAAAAAAACGCCTTGAGACCGTAAAGGACATAAACATAGATCTGTCGGGACTTTTGAATATGCAGTTCATAGCCACGCGCTTCGGACACATCCCCAAAGGCGGCTACAGAACGCTTACGACATACCTTGAGCATATCGATGCGCTGTTTGTAAAGACGTCGGAGGATCAGGACGGCGTATGGGGATTTTACTTTGCGCCGAGGGTGAACGCGAAAAGAGCGGATGATGTGTTCAATTCGCTTTACTTTGAACGCGTTATGCTCCCGAAGGAGCTTAAGGGAAACCCCAAGCAGATGAAGCAGAGCCTTGATAAAAAAGAAACGGAGCTTTCCGCCCAGGCTCAGACGCTTGAAAAGAGTATGCGCGATGTCTTTATAGACTCAAAGGAAAAGATCGCGGGTATTTACAATACGGCGAAAAAATACCGCCAGTTTTCGACAATACGAAAAAACGCGGTTCATTCAAAGGAGTTTTTCTATGTTGTCGGCTGGATGAGCAGACGCGACGCGCAAAAGCTTGAAGCGGATGCCGGAAACGACCCGTCGATAGTTCTGTATCTTGAAAACGCGGAGGACGTAAAACGAATGACGCCGCCTACGAAGCTTAAAAATCCGCGGCTTTTCAGACCGTTTGAGTTCTTTGTGAAAATGTACGGCTTGCCGAGCTACAAGGAGGCGGATCCGACGCCGCTGATGGCGGTAACGTACTTCCTGTTTTTCGGAATGATGTTCGGAGATGTGGGACAGAGCGTGGTACTCGGAGTGATAGGCTTCATACTGTACAAGGTAAAGAAATGGGATCTGTGCGGCATAATAGCCGCCGTCGGAGTATCGGGAACGATATTCGGCTTTATATACGGCAGCGTGTTCGGAAACGAAACGCTCTTGGAAAACGTAAGGATATTGAATCCGATGGACTCTATCTGGACACTGCTTTTAGGCACCATAGCCATGGGTATTTTCATCATAATGCTCGGCATATGTATAAATATATTCAACCAGTGGCGCGCGGGCAATAAAGGCGAGATGCTGTTCGGACATAACGGAGTGGCGGGACTGCTGTTTTACGCCTCGCTTATGGCGATAGCGATACCGGCGGTGCCGGCGATGCTTTTCAAGTCGGAGCCGCTGTATAAGGCGCCGACAGGGATACTTGCGATTGTGATGATAGCGGCACTTTTGTGTATGTTCTTTGAGCAGCCGCTGTCGCTTTTGGCGGACGGAAGAAAGAAGGAGATAAAGCTCGGCGGAATGTTCTTTGTCGAAAGCTTTTTCGAGCTGTTTGAAGTGCTTTTGAGCTTTTTTTCCAACACGATCTCGTTTTTGAGAATAGGCGCATTCGCCATAGTTCATGCCGGAATGATGATGGCTGTCAGCGTTTTGGCGGGCGACGGAGGCGTCGGCACCGTTATAGTGCAGGTGCTGGGCAACATTCTTGTCATGGTGCTTGAGGGACTTATAGTCGGCATACAGGTGCTTAGGCTTGAATATTATGAAATGTTCAGCCGCTATTTTGAAGGATCGGGAAAACCGTTCAAGTCACTGAGAGCAGAGTAGATCTTTAATAAAAAATACAATGGGTGAATCACAATGGGTGAATCAAGGAGGAAATGAAAATGTTAATGTATATTTTGTTCGCGCTTGCGGCTGTAAGCGTTGCTGTGCCGCTGATAATGCATAAGAAATACAACAAAAGCGGAAAGAAGTGCCTTTTGGCGAATGCGGCGGGATTTTTCTCGACCTTCGGACTCGGCGTGCTGTACGCTGCGGGAATGACGGTAACGGCGTTTGCCGCTCCCGAAACGGGGATGACCGTCGGAGAAGGACTTAAGTACATAGGCGCGGGACTGTCGATAGGTCTTGCGGGCATAGGCGGAGGTATCGCCGTCGCGTCTGCTGCGGCTGCCGCTATAGGCGCCATGAGCGAGAACGAGAGCATTATGGGTAAGACGCTTATCTTCGTTGCTCTTGCCGAAGGTATAGCTCTTTACGGTCTGGTAATTGCAATAATGATACTGAACGGTTAATTAACGCGAAAAATAAGCGGCGCATCCCGTACATTTTCGGAGCTTGAAGCATACGCATACATCTGCGCTCCCAAAATGCACAATCTGTATGCTTGGGCGTTTGTTCGCAAGCGAACACGCCTGCAGCTTGCAAAGCAAGCCGCTTGAATTGCTTTTTTTCACGTTGCGGATTTTAGCCGCCTAAAAGGCGGTGTGGAGTATTATCATGAAAATGTTTTTGATAAGCGACAATGTGGATACGCTTGTCGGAATGAGACTTGCGGGCGTTGAGGGCGTTGTCGCGCATACGAGCGGCGAGGTCATGGACGCTGTGTCGGGAGTGCTTGAGGACAAGGATACGGGAATACTGCTTTTTACCGAAAAGGCGGCGGCCCTTATAGGCGATAAAATCGGAGAAATGAAGCTTGCGATGAATACTCCGCTTATAGTCGAGATCCCCGACAGACACGGCAGCCGCGATATTGCAAACAGCATCAACAGTATGGTGCATGAGTCCATAGGCTTGAAGCTGTAATGGAGGATAAGGAAATGGATCAGCTTTTAAATGAAAAAATCAACAGATTTTCCGCTATAATATCGGATGAAGCCAACAGAGAGCGCGAGGAGATCGAAACGAAGCTCGGCGCTGAAAAGGAAAAGCGTCTTTCGGCAAAGGAGAACGAGTATCTTCAGGAGGCTTACGAAACCATTCAGGCTGATGTGGAGCTTGTAAAAAAGACCGACAACGCAAAGGTGCTTCAGGAAGAGATAAAGGCGCGCAGGGAGCTGCTTCGCAAGCGTGAGGAGATAATAGACAATGTATTCTCCGATGTGCGCGAAAGAATAGACGCCTTTCGGCAAACCGGCGAATACGGCGAATGGCTTGTTAAAAAGACAAAGGACGCCGTTGACGAGATAGGCGGCGGAAGCGTTACGGTATACGTTGTTCCGGAGGATATGAAGTATGCGAAAAAGCTTGCCAAAGCCGCCAAAAACGTAACCGTCGAGGAAACCGATGAAGAAGGCTTTATCGGCGGAGTCAAGGTGAAAAGCCTTGAAAAGCGCGTCACGGCGGACTATTCTCTCGGCGGACTTTTAAGCGAGCAGCGCGAGGGATTTTTACAGACGAGCGGTCTTGCGCTGTGATTGCGCGGCAGGGCGATGCCCTTACTGAATTAAATTTAAGAAGGTGAAAAGATAATGCTGACAACACAAGGTGTTATTTACGGCATAAACGGACCTGTCGTCAAGGTGAAGGGTTCGGACGCTTTCAGTATACAGGAAATGGTATACGTCGGAGACGAAAGCCTCATCGGAGAGGTAATAGGCATTGACGGCGATACCACTATTATACAGGTCTATGAGGAAACGTCGGGTCTTAAAGTGGGCGAGAAGGTGCGCGGCACGGCGAATCCCTTGTCGGTGACTCTCGCGCCGGGAATACTTCAAAATATTTTCGACGGCATAGAGCGTCCGCTGACGGTTATAAACAAAAAATGCGGCGCGTTTATAGAAAAGGGCGTCGAGGTAAGTCCTCTCGACGAGGATAAGCTGTGGGACACTACGGTAACGGTAAAGGCGGGCGACCGTGTTTTTAGCGGCGATATTATAGCGACCGTCCCCGAAACAGCGCTTATTGAGCATAAGGTCATGGTGCCTCCGGGGATTGAGGGTACGGTCATAAGCGCCGCCTCGGACGGAAAGCACAAAATATCCGACGTTATCGCCAGAGTAAAAACGGAGTCCGGCGAAAAGGATATTACCATAAAGCAGGAATGGCCGATTAAAAAGGCGCGTCCTTATACGGAGCGTCAGCCCATATCACGTCCGCTTATAACGGGACAGAGAGTCATAGACACGCTGTTTCCGCTTGCGAAGGGCGGCGCCGCCGCGATACCGGGCGGTTTCGGAACGGGCAAGACCATGACACAGCATCAGCTTGCGAAGTGGTGCGACGCGGATATAATCGTGTATATCGGCTGCGGAGAGCGCGGCAACGAGATGACGCAGGTGCTTGAAGAATTTTCCGAGCTTATAGACCCGAAGTCCAATCATCCGCTGCTTGACAGAACGGTGCTTATAGCGAACACATCCAATATGCCTGTGGCGGCGCGTGAGGCGAGCATTTACACGGGCGTTACCATAGCGGAATATTACCGTGACATGGGTTATCATGTGGCGCTTATGGCGGATTCCACTTCAAGATGGGCGGAGGCATTGAGAGAAATATCGGGGCGTCTTGAGGAGATGCCCGCGGAGGAAGGCTTTCCGGCGTATCTTGCCTCAAGGCTGTCGGCGTTTTATGAAAGAGCCGGTTATGTCACGACTCTCGGAAACAGAGAGGGCTCTGTGTCGCTTATAGGCGCGGTATCGCCTCAGGGCGGAGATTTTTCCGAGCCTGTCACACAGAATACAAAGCGCTTTACAAGGTGTTTCTGGGCGCTTGACAAAAGCCTTGCATACTCGCGTCACTATCCGGCGATCAACTGGCTGAACAGTTATTCGGAGTATATCGACGAGCTGGAGCCGTGGTACGCCGAAAACGCGGCGAAGGACTTTATGAAAAAGAGAAACCGCATTATGGCTATCCTGCAGGAGGAAAGCAGCCTGATGGAGATAGTAAAGCTTATAGGCGCGGACGTCCTGCCGGAAAATCAGAAGGCTGTGCTTGAGATCGCAAAGACCATACGTCTGGGATTTTTGCAGCAGAACGCCTTCCATAAAGACGATACATATGTTCCGCTTGATAAGCAGTACAGAATGATGAATGTGATACTTCTTCTGGATTCAAGAGTCAGCGAGCTTTTGGAGCGGGGAGTGGTGCTTTCGAAGATAACCGCGACCGGCATTTTTGAGGAAGTGTCCAGAATAAAATACACTATAGCCAATGACCGTCCGGAGCTGTTTGACGCTCTTGAAAAGAAGATAAACGACACAATGGACGATCTGGCGAAGGTAAAGGAGGATTAAGACTATGGCTGTCGAATATACAGGTCTTAATGACATCCGCGGACCTTTGGCTGTGATAGAGGGCGTAAACGGCGCCTTCTATGATGAAATGGTGACGATGACGCTTACAAACGGAGAGAAGCGTCTGGGAAAGATAATAGAGCTTGAGGGCGATAAGGCAGTTATACAGGTGTTCGAGGGAACATCGGGACTGTCGCTTTCAAACACGTCCACAAGGCTTATGGGCAAGCCGATGAAGCTTCCGCTTTCAAAGGAAATGCTCGGAAGAACGCTTGACGGCGCGGGCAGACCCATAGACGGTCTCGGCGAATATTTTGCCGATGAGGTGCGCGATATAAACGGCACGGCGATAAATCCGGTGTCGAGAGTGTACCCGAACAACTTTATACAGACGGGTATTTCCTCGATAGACTGTCTTGCCACTTTAATAAGAGGTCAGAAGCTGCCGATATTCTCCGGCGACGGTATGCCGCACGACAACCTTGCGGTCCAGATAGCGCGCCAAGCGAAGATAGCCGATCCTGACGATCCCGACGCGTCGGAAAAGTTCGCGATAGTGTTTGCCGCCATGGGCGTAAAGCACGATGTGGCGAATTATTTCAGAAAGTCCTTTGAGGAAAGCGGCGTTTTGGGCAGAGTCGTTATGTTTTTGAATCTGTCAAACGACCCTGTGGTTGAGAGAATAATAACTCCGCGCTGCGCTTTGACGGCTGCCGAGTACCTTGCTTTCAAGCATGATATGCACGTGCTTGTAATACTGACGGATATGACGTCATATGCCGAGGCGCTTCGCGAGGTGTCCTCGTCAAAAGGAGAGATCCCCTCAAGAAAGGGCTTCCCCGGCTATCTTTATTCCGACCTTGCGTCGCTTTACGAGAGAGCCGGCATAATAAAGGATGCGAAAGGCTCGGTTACGCAGGTGCCGATACTCACAATGCCGAACGATGATATAACTCACCCCGTACCCGATCTTACCGGCTACATTACCGAGGGTCAGATAGTTCTGGGGCGCGATCTGTCCCTGAGGGGAGTTTATCCGCCGGTGTCTATACTTCCGTCGCTGTCGCGTCTTATGAAGGACGGCATAGGCAAAGGCTTCACGAGAGAGGACCATGCGGAGCTGTCGAACCAGCTGTTCGCGGCGTATTCGCGGTTTGAGGACGCAAAGAGCCTTGCCTCGGTAATAGGCGAGGATGAGCTTTCCGCCATAGATAAAAAATATCTTGAGTTCGGCAAGCGCTTTGACAGGGAATTTCTCACCCAGGACAAATACGCCAACAGAACCATAGGAGCCACGCTCGACCTCGGCTGGAGAATGTTGGGAATTCTTCCGAGAAGCGAGCTTGACAGAGTGTCCGATGAGATACTCGATAAATATTATAAGGCGGAGTAAGGCATTGGAGGGAGGTGTTTTGCCGTGGCACTTAACATGGCGCCGACAAAGGGCAATCTGATGACGGCGAAAAACACACTGCGGCTTTCCAAGCAGGGCTATGAGATGCTTGACAAAAAGCGCAACATCCTTATACGCGAGATGATGCAGCTGATAGAAGAGGCAAAATCCGTAGAGGAGAGCATAGAAAAGACGTTCTCCGCCGCATATCGGGCGCTTGAAACGGCGAACGTCATAATGGGTCTTGACGAGGTGGAGAACTACGCGCATACCGCAGTGATTGAAAAGGGCATTGACATTGACTTAAGAAGCGTAATGGGCGTTGAGCTGCCTGTGGTGAAGCTTGCGCAGACGGACGCGAAACCGATGTACAGCTTTTATTCCACGACCTCCGCGCTTGACGAGGCGGGCATGAAATTCAATGAGGTGAAGGAGCTTACGGCAAGGCTTGCGGAGATAGAAAACTCGGTATACCGTCTTGCGATCAACATCCAGAAAACTCAAAAACGCGCCAACGCGCTTGAAAACATTACCATACCCATGTATGAGGAGCTTACAAAGAGCATCCAAAACGCTTTGGAGGAAAAGGACAGAGAGGAACACTCCCGTCTGAAAATGATAAAAAAGACGCACTGACAATATGCGTTATCGCTCATAACGCAGTCATGGCGGACAAAAGCCGGTATATCTCAAAATCGGAGGGATATGCCGGTTTTCATTATTTTTACCAAAATACTTGAATTATGCAAACGACTATGATATAATCAAACATATTGGGATGACAGCGCATCCCGTCAAGAAAGGACTGAACCGTTTATGACAGCGATAATAGATTACGGCGCGGGGAATCTGCACAGCGTGAAAAACGCGCTTGATTTTCTGGGCGCGGAGTCGGTTGTTACCTCCGATCCCGACGTGATAGCGTCGGCGGACAGGGTGATACTTCCCGGCGTGGGAGCCTTCGGCGACGCCATGGAACGTCTTAGGCAAAGCGGACTTGACAATGCCATAAAAGCGGCGATAGCTTCGGGGAAACCGTTTCTGGGGATATGCCTTGGTCTGCAGCTTCTTTTTGAGCAAAGCGAGGAAAGTCCCGGAGTCAGGGGACTGGGCGTTTTCAAGGGAAGATTTGTAAAAATCCCGAAGATAGGCGACATAAAGATCCCTCATATGGGCTGGAACAGCATAAAGGCGGCAAAGCCGAGCAAATTATTTGAAGGCATAGGCAGCGAACCGTATGTGTATTTTGTTCATTCATACTATATGCGCTGCGACGAGCCGGACGCGGTGCTTGCGAGAACGGAATACGGCACGACGCTTGATATAGCGGCGGAACGCGGCAATGTGTACGCGCTTCAGTTCCATCCGGAAAAGAGCGGCGAAACAGGAATGAAGATACTTTCCAATTTCCTGAGCATCGGCTCTGCGGACGCGTAAAGGGGGAAAAGCAATGTATGCAAAAAGAATAATTCCCTGCCTTGACGTCAAAAACGGGCGCGTGGTAAAGGGAGTGAATTTTGTTAATCTTATAGACGCGGGCGATCCGGTGGAGTGCGCGAAGGTGTATGACAAGGCGGGCGCGGACGAGCTTGTTTTCCTTGACATAACAGCGTCATCCGACGGAAGAAAGACTGTCGCCGACATGGTGGAGCGCGTTGCGCGCGAGGTGTTTATACCGTTTACCGTGGGCGGCGGAATACGAACCGTAGAGGATTTTCGCACGATCCTAAACGCGGGAGCCGACAAGGTGGCGGTAAATTCCGCCGCGATAAAAAGACCGGAGCTTATAAGCGAGGCCGCGGAAAAGTTCGGCAGCCAGTGCGTTGTGTGCGCTATTGACGCGAAGCGTCGGGCATCGGGCGATGGCTTTACCATATACCTAAACGGCGGCAGAGTTGACACGGGCATAGACGCTTTTGAATGGGCAAAACGCGCCGAGGAGCTTGGAGCAGGAGAGATACTTCTTACCAGCATGGACTGTGACGGCACAAAGGCGGGATATGATCTGGAGCTTACGAGAAAAGTGTCGGAGCTTGTATCGATACCGGTGATAGCATCGGGCGGCGCGGGAAGCATGGAGCATTTTTATGACGCGTTCGCTTCCGGAAAGGCGGACGCCGTTTTGGCGGCAAGCCTGTTCCATTTCAGGGAGATAGAGATAGCCGATCTGAAGAAGTATCTGCGGGGAAGAGGTATATCGGTAAGACTGTAAGGAGGAACGGTATGGCAAAAAAAGAAAGACCCAGACTGCGCGACGCCGCACGGACATACTTGTTTATAGATTTGGCGTTTTTTCACATAGTGCCGCTTGGATTTTTATGTATGGGCGAAACGGGGCAAGGACTGCTGTCGGGATTGTTTTTGACAATGCTAAACCCGCTGTATACGGCATTGTCGTCATTCATATACGCGCTTAAAAACGGCTTTTGGACAAAGTATCTGCTGATAAAAGCTCTGCTCGGCGCGCTGTCGGTGCTTATGTACTACGGATACGCCTTCCCGGAGGTAGTCGGCACTTTTGTGATAATGTTCGCGGTATACGGACTTGCCGCGCTTGCGGGAATGTTTATAGGCAAGCTGTTTTACAAGGATTTCTGATGGTAAACGGAAAAAAAGCAGCCGCGGTGATCGCGGAATACAACCCGTTTCATCTCGGGCATAAATATCAGCTCGACATGATACGGCGCACACATGAATATATAATGGTGATAATGAGCGGCGCGTTTGTGCAGCGCGGGGACGCGGCGGTGTTTGACAAGCGCTTTCGCGCCGAGCGCGCGCTTGAGGGCGGAGCGGATCTGGTGGCGGAGCTTCCGGCGGTGTTCGCGATGAATACGGCGGAGCGGTTCGCTTTCGGCGGTGTGTCGCTTGCCGACAGGACAAGAATATGCGATACGCTCTTTTTCGGAGCGGAAACGGAGGATATGCCCTCGCTTGAAGGTGCGGCGGAGCTTATCGCAAACGAGCCGCCCGAGGTAAGCGCCGCCATAAAGGAATACCTGTCTGCCGGAATGAGCTACGCCTCGGCAAGGGAACGTGCTTACGGCAGCCGCATAAAAGAGGGAATACTGTCGCGGCCAAACAATATCCTTGCGGTCGAGTATATCCGCGCGCTGAAAGCTCTCGGCTCCGACATAAAGCCTGCGGTGATAAAACGTGTCGGCGCGGGGCATGATACAAAGGGCGCGGCGGACGGCTTTGCGTCGGCGTCTTATATAAGAGAGCTGATCAGGGAAGGAAAAGATGTATCCGCGCTTACGGGGTATGATATAAAAGACGCCTCGGTATACGATATATCCGCTCTTGACACGGCTGTGGCGGCATATTTCCGCATGACGCCGCCCGAAACGATAAAAAAGGCGGGCAACATGGGCGAAGGACTTGAAAACAGGCTCCTCCGCGCCGCGAGGGAAAATTGCACCGTAGACGGCATCTGCCGCGCGGCAAAGACCGCCCGATATACCATGAGCCGCATACGCCGATCGGTGCTTTGCGCATATCTTGGATTCGGCTCGGAATACTCAAAAAAACCTCCCGCCTATATCCGCGTACTCGGAGCAAACGACAGGGGATTTGAGATGATAAAAGAGATAAAACGGCGTTCAGAGCTTACGGTCATAACAAAGGCGGCGGATTATGGAAATTTTGACGGTATGTTCGCCCTTGATATAAAAGCTGCGGACGCGGCGGCGCTGTGCGCTTCGGACAAAAGCCGGACAAAAGCCGGACGCGATTTTACGGAGTTTCCGGTCATAAAAGCCTTAAACGTGTAAAACCCCATATGCCCGCCGCGCCGATTATGCGTGTTCCCTAAAAAACAGCGGATATTATGGTAAAAATGACGAAAAACGAAGCCTTTAAAAACATTTGTTTGACAAGCGGCAGGGAATATGTTATAATAAAAACAAATAAAAAAAGAACAAATATACTTTGCCCGTGCGGCGGAAAGGATGTTTTAAAATGGCAGGCAGAGGTAAATCAAACACGCTCGGAGAAAAAGACGAACGTATACTTGCGTTTATAACCTCCGAGATTGAAAAACGGGGCTATCCGCCGACTGTCCGCGAGATATGCGCCAATGTGGGACTCAGCTCCACCGCTACGGTATACTCGCATATAAACAAGCTTGCGGAAATGGGGTATATCATAAAGGAAGCGGGGAAGAACCGGTCCTTAAAGGTCGCGGGCTATAAAAAATCAAGGAGCGTTCTTCAGGAGGAGGACAAATATCTTGAGGTCCCCGTTGTCGGCAAGATAACCGCCGGTCAGCCGATAACCGCAGTGGAGGATATAACCGACACATTTGCGCTTCCGATGGATTTTGCCAGAAATAAAGACCTTTTCATGCTAAGAGTCAGAGGCGAGTCAATGATAAACGCCGCCATACTTGACGGCGATTATATAATAGTTCAGCGTCAGCCTACGGCGGAGAACGGCGATATAGTTGCCGCCTTGGTGAATGACGATGAGGCTACGGTAAAAACATTTTATAAGGAAAACGGATATTTTCGGCTCCAGCCGGAAAACGACAGCATGGATCCCATAATAGTGGATTCGGTGAGCATTATCGGCAAAGTGGTCGGAGTGTTCAGAAAAATGTAGCGATAAATAAAGATATTTATTAAAGGAGTAATTCATAATATGAGAAAACTGTTCACATCGGAGTCCGTCACGGAAGGACATCCGGATAAGATATGCGATCAAATTTCAGACGCCATACTTGACGCGATCATAGAAAACGATCCTATGGCGAGAGTCGCGTGCGAAACCACCTGCACAACGGGTCTTATTTCCATAATGGGAGAGATAACCACCTCCTGCTATGTTGATTTTGCAAGGGTGGCAAGGGAGGTCGTAAGCGATATAGGCTACACAAGAGCCAAATTCGGCTTTGACGCCAACACCTGCGCCGTCATCACCACCATTGACGAGCAGTCGCCCGACATCGCGCAGGGCGTGAACGAGGGCTATGAAAACCGTGAGCAGGGCGGCAGCGACGCCGAAAACGAAACGGGCGCCGGCGATCAGGGAATGATGTTCGGCTATGCCTGCAATGAAACGCCGGAGCTTATGCCGATGCCTATATCCTTGGCGCACAAGCTTACAAAGAAGCTGACAGAGGTCCGCAAGGACGGAACTCTCGACTACCTCCGTCCCGACGGCAAGTCGCAGGTGACTGTCGAGTATGACGACGGCAAGCCGGTAAGAGTTGATACGGTCGTAATATCGAGCCAACACTCGCCTGAGGTATCGCTTGAGAAGATCAGAAAGGATATAACCGAGCTTGTTATAAAGGCGACAATCCCCAAAAATCTTATGGACGGGAATACCAAGATATTTATCAATCCGACGGGACGTTTTGTTGTGGGCGGCCCGCAGGGAGACAGCGGTCTTACGGGAAGAAAGATAATTGTAGATACTTACGGCGGATATGCGCGTCACGGCGGCGGAGCTTTTTCGGGAAAGGATCCGACAAAGGTGGACCGTTCGGCGGCATACGCTTCAAGATGGGTCGCGAAGAACATAGTTGCGGCGGGACTTGCCGATAAATGCGAGATACAGCTGGCGTATGCCATAGGCGTTGCAAGACCTGTTTCGATAATGGTGGATACTTTCGGCACGGGCGTCGTACCCGATGATAAGATAGCGGAGGCTGTGGAGAAGGTATTTGATCTGCGCCCGCACGCGATAATATCCGCGCTTGATCTTAGAAAGCCGATCTACAGAAAGCTTGCGTCATACGGGCATATGGGCAGAGAGGATCTGGGAGTTTTATGGGAGCGCACGGATAAGGCGGATGCGCTTAAGAAAGCGATCACCGAATGATTTTATATATTAAGCTATGAAAAAAATCAAAAAGCTGCTATTTAAGATAGCTTACGGCGCTGCGAGGATAAACACCTCGCGGCGTATTACTCTCGGCTTTATTACGGTGATACTTGCGGGAGCGCTGCTGCTCATGCTGCCGGTGTCATCGAGGACGGGAGAGATAACGCCGTTTTTCGATACGCTGTTCACGGCTGTGTCGGCGTCGTGCGTTACCGGTCTTACCGTAGTGGATACTTACACGCACTGGAGCTTCTTCGGACAGCTTGTGGTGCTTGCTATGATACAGACCGGCGGACTGGGATTTATGGCGATACTGACAGTGGCGTTTTTTATAGGCAATAAGAAAATAGGTCTCAGAAACAGAATGATGCTTGCCGACAGCTTCAGCACCGATTCAATACAGGGCGTGGTGCGCCTTGTAAAAAGGGTGCTGTATGTTGTGGCGGCAACAGAGCTTGCGGGAGCTGCGGTGCTTGCGTTTAGGTTCATTCCGGAATTTGGGCTCGGACGCGGAATATGGTTTTCGGTATTCCATTCGGTATCGGCGTTTTGCAACGCGGGATTTGACCTGATGGGCATACGCGAGCCGGGCAGCAGCATGACACTGATGGCGCATGACCCTGTCGTGCTTATCACGCTTGCCGTGCTTATAATAGCGGGCGGCATAGGATTTGTGGTATGGAACGACATATATATGCGCGTGAGATTTAAAAAAAGACTCGGCGTATATGCGCGGCTGGTGCTTATAATGACGGCGGTGCTGCTTGTTCTGGGTACGGCGGTCATATTTTTGTTTGAAAAGGACAATCCGGCGACTTTGGGAGAAATGTCTTTGCCCGATAAGCTTTTGGGCGCGTTTTTTCAGTCAGCGACAACGAGAACGGCGGGCTTCGATGCTATCAGCCAAACCGCCATGACCGATGCGTCAAAAGCGGGAACTGTCATGCTGATGCTGATAGGCGGAAGCGCCGGTTCGACTGCGGGCGGTCTTAAAACCGTAACGGTGGCGATAATGCTGCTGGCGGCCGTGAATATTCTTAGGGGAAGGGATAACCTTATAATATTCAAACGCGCGATAGAACCGTCAAAGATATTGTATGCCATGGCTGTAACGTGTATTGCCGCGGTGCTTGTTATCTTCGGCGCGGCGATGACGCGCTTGACGGACGGTATAGCTTTTGCGGACGCGCTGTATGAGTATGCGTCGGCGTATGGCACGGTGGGACTGTCGGTAGGCACAACCGCCGAAGCGGGCGCCGCAACGCGTATACTGCTTATGCTGTATATGTTTTTCGGACGCGTTGGCATAATGACCATAGGCGTTTCGATGATGACAAAGCGCGCCAAAGACACGCTTAAGTACCCTAAAGCAAACATAATAGTCGGATGATTTTGCTTTATCCGTTTCCTTGAAAATAATGTTTCGTCATGGAGGAATATGAGATGAAAAAGAAAACGATCGCCGTTATAGGCGCCGGAGCCTTTGGAAGAAGCGTGGCGTTCGCATTGATGAAAAAGGGCTGCGAGGTCATGGTTATGGACAAGAACGAGGCTCTTATACAGAGCATAGCGGATTTTGTGACCTATGCCGTATGCGCCGATGCGAAGGATGCCTCGGCATTACATTCGGCGGGGATAAGGAATTATCATACCGTTGTGGTGAGCATAGGTGAGAATATCACGGACAGCGCGCTGGCTACTATGCTTTTAAAGGAGGAGGGCGTCAAAAAGGTGATATGCAAGGCGTCCGATATGAACCATAAGCGCCTGCTTGAAAAGGTCGGAGCCGACAGAGTAATCATACCCGACTTTGAAATGGGAAACCGTCTTGCGTCAAGCATTGTAAATGACCATATGCTCGATTCCATGGAGCTTTCGGCGGATCACTCCCTTGCGGAGATAGCCGTGCCGAAGCAATGGGTCGGAAAGAATATGATCGATCTGAATCTCAGAAGAAAATACGGTATCACAGTGCTTGGTTTCCGCGAGGGCGAGGACGTGTGCATAGAGCCGGATCCGTCAAGGGTGCTTCGCGCGGAGGATATTCTTATAGTAGTCGGAGAAAATATGGCATTGGATGTTATATCAAATATGAAATAGAGATAAATAAAATTTTTTATGTAATATGTACAAAAGCGCTGCAAAATGTTATTGCAATTTGACAGTGCTTTTTTTATTTACAAAGCGGCTGAAATGTTGTATAATATATATTATGAGGATAAAACGGATAATAATATGTTATTATATTTAAAAGTCCGCGGCGTATGCCGGGACGGAACAAGGAGGAAAGTTAAGGTATGAAAAGTTACAGCATGACGAACATAAGAAACATCGTTGTAATGGGTCACGGAAAGTGCGGAAAGACCACGCTTACGGAGGCAATGCTGTTTAACAGCGGCGCTGTTCAGCGTATGGGGAAGGTGGCTGACGGCTCCACGGTAACGGATTACGATCCTGAGGAGATCAAGCGCAAGTTCACGATTTCAACGGCTATCGCTTCGCTTGAGTGGAAGGACATGAAGTACAACGTGATTGATACGCCGGGATTTTTCGATTTTGTGGGCGGCGTAAAGGAAGGACTGAGAGCTGCCGATGCCGCAGTTGTTGTTATGAGCGGCAGAAGCGGAGTGTCGGTGGGAACGGAACAGACATTTTCCTACGCTAAGAAAAAGGGCGTGCCGATTATGTTCTTTGTAAACAAAATAGACGACGAAAGAGCGGATTACCAGAAAACGCTTGAGCAGATGAAGGAAAAATTCGGCAAGGCGGTTACGCCGTTTGTATATCCGATAAAGGAAGGCGATGAGTTCAGAGGCTTTGTTGATATAGTTGATATGACGGCAAGACGCTACGACGGCAAGTACCGCGTAGAAATGCCGGTTCCCGATGGAATGACCGAGATTGTCGCTCCTCTGCGCGAGATGATAATGGAAGCCGTTGCCGAAACCGATGAAGAGCTTATGATGAAGTATTTCAACGGCGAGGAATTTACTTTTGACGAAATCAAGCAGGCCATCAGAAAGGGCGTAAAGGAAGGAAGTATTTATCCGGTATACTGCGGTTCGGGTCAGGAAAATATCGGCGTCAGAAGCCTTATGGACGGCATAGGCAAGTATCTGCCGGCGCCGTCGGAGATAGAGGAGATAGCGCACGTTGCCGATACAGGCGAGCCGATTGAAGTCGTTCAGACGGAGGAGGAAACCACCTCTGCTATTGTGTTCAAAACCATAGCCGATCCGTATGTCGGCAAAATGTCGCTGTTCAGGGTGTATTCGGGCGAGATAAAGTCGGACTCGACGATATATAACGCGAATAAGGGCGTTACGGAGAGGATAGGCAAGGTATACACTCTTATAGGAAAGAAGCAGATCGAAACAAGCTCTATCAAAGCCGGCGATATAGGCGTTGTGACTAAGCTTGAAAAAACAAAAACAGGCGATACTCTTTGCAAGGAGGGCAAGAACATCATACTTACGGGTATAGAGTTTCCGGCTCCGGTGCTGTCAATGGCTGTTGATCCCGTTGCAAAGGGCGATGAGGAAAAGATCATAAGCGGTCTTACCAAGCTTACGGAGGAGGATCCGACCTTTAATGTGAGCATGAACACAGAAACAAAGCAGACGCTTATAAACGGTCAGGGCGAGCAGCATATTGATGTTATAGTAAGCAAGCTCAAGAATAAATATAACGTAAATGTT
Source organism: uncultured Lachnospiraceae bacterium (assembly GCA_964503455.1). Classification (GTDB taxonomy): domain Bacteria; phylum Bacillota; class Clostridia; order UBA1381; family UBA1381; genus CAZCZR01. The sequence goes on from CAZCZR010000011.1 coordinate 31,348, forward strand.
ATTTTGAGCGAGCCTGTCGTTCCGTACCGTGAAACGATCAAGGGCAAGGCTACCGTTGAAGGCAAGCATAAGAAGCAGTCGGGCGGTCACGGTCAGTACGGTCATGTAAAGATCGAGTTCGAGCCGGGTCTTACCGAGGAAATGATATTTGAAGAGAAGGTATTCGGCGGAAGCGTTCCCAAGAACTACTTCCCGGCTGTTGAAAAGGGTTTGAGAGATTCCTGCAAGAAGGGTGTTTTGGCAGGATATCCGGTTGTTAATCTGAAGGCTACTCTGCTGGACGGTTCGTATCATCCGGTGGATTCCTCGGAAATGGCGTTTAAGACGGCTGCGTCGATCGCCTACAAGGATGGCGTTGCAAAGGCAAATCCTGTTCTGCTTGAACCGATAGGCACGCTTAAAGTATATATTCCCGAAAATATCATGGGCGATATTATAGGCGATATAAATAAGCGCCGCGGTCAGATCATGGGCATGGGAGAGAGCGCCGAAGAGGGTCTTAATATGGTAGAGGCGGAAGTGCCGATGTCCGAAATGTTTAAGTACGCCACCGATCTTCGCTCCATGAGTCAGGGCAGAGGAAAGTTCACTTTTGAGTTTACAAGATACGATCAGGCGCCCGCAGCTGTAGCCGAGAAGGTTATACAAAATGCAAAAAATAATCAGTAAAGTTTTGTGGGTATTTAACAAAAAAATATGAAAAAAATGTTTCAAAAATGAATAATTACAAAATAAGCAAACTGATTTTTAAGCAAATTGCACAAAAAAATACGGATTTTGGGCGAAAAAAGCCCTGAAATCAAGGCTTTTAGTAAAAATAAACTAAAACAAGGTTTAAATTTTGTGTAATAAGGTACTAACATTTTATTTAAAAATATGGTACAATATAAACAGATTTAAACACAGCGGCATCGGATGTGAATATGATCGGAATGAAGCCGCGGTAATCATGCTAAAAATAATTAAAACGAGAGGAGAACAAAATAAAATGGCGGATTTACAATTAAAGCACATTTACAAGAGATATGCGGGCGGGGTTACAGCCGTAAGTGATTTTAGCCTTGATATTGAGGATAAGGAGTTTATCATTCTGGTAGGACCTTCCGGATGCGGTAAGTCAACCACATTGAGAATGGTTGCAGGTCTTGAAGAGATCAGCGAGGGCGAGCTTTACATAGGCGGAAAGCTGATGAACGACATCGCTCCGAAGGACAGAGATATAGCAATGGTATTCCAGAACTACGCTCTGTATCCGCATATGACGGTTTTTGAGAACATGGCGTTTGCTCTTAAGCTGAGAAAGACTCCTAAGGATGAGATAAAGAAGAGAGTTACCGAAGCTGCAAAGATTCTTGATATCGAGCATCTTCTTGACAGAAAGCCGAAGGCTTTGTCAGGCGGACAAAGACAGAGAGTTGCCATGGGTCGTGCAATAGTTCGTAGTCCTAAGGTATTCCTGATGGATGAGCCTCTTTCAAACTTGGATGCCAAGCTGAGAGTTGCGATGAGAACAGAGATCAAGAAGCTCCATAACAAGCTCCAGACAACATTTATTTACGTTACACATGACCAAACAGAGGCTATGACAATG
>CAZCZR010000012.1:0-30318 GCA_964503455.1 uncultured Lachnospiraceae bacterium
TTTTAAACAGCTCCTTGTTCTTTTGTTATATGATCGCGGCAGACCGGATGTATGCCCGCCTGCGTTGGAATTACAGGTTCTTTACGCTTCTCAAAGCGATAGCCAGAGCCTGCTCGCGCGTAGCGTTGCCTTCCTCGCTGCCTTCCGTCTTGTAAGGAGCGAAGTTGTTGTCGCCTACGCCGTTGATCACGCCGCTGCCCGCCATGAAGTAAACGGCTTCCTTAGCGTAATCCGAAATCATAGCGTCGTCAGCGAAGGGAGCAGCTTCCGCCGATGCCTTTACGGGATAGTCAGCGTCGGTTGCCAGAGTCCATTCGGGGAACGAAGCTTTTTTGTAAGCTCTTGTGAGCATTGCCGCCACCTGTTCGCGGGAGATAAGCTCCTCCGGCTCAAATTCGGTGTCTGTCGTGCCCATTGTGATGTTGAGAGCATATGCCTTCAGGATCTCATCTCTGCAGGTGCTCTTTGTAATATCCGTAAACGGATTCTCGGCAGCCGGTTCAGCCGTCTTAGCCGAGAGATTCTCGTAAAGCTTTACAGCGATAGCCGCAAACTCCGCGCGTGTAACGTCCTTTGTGAGATCCTCCGCAACAAGCACCTCGGGAACGAGATTTTCCTTGTATGCTTCTTCAAGCTCTGCCGCTGCCCAATCGGAAGCTACCGAGTTAAAGCTTGTAAGAACCTGACCTTCTCCGGGCTGAGCCACGGGAGCCTTTGTGGGAGCTTCTGTCGGAGCTTCTGTGGGAGCTTCCGTAGGAGCTGCTGTGGGAGCCGCTGTCGGTTCGGGAGTTGCCGTAGGCTCGGGTGAAGGAGTAGCCTCAGGGAGAAAATCTTTCTTTTCAGCCGCGGGAGTAGCGTCCTTAGCGCCGTCAGCCGTCTTGTAAACAACAAGGTTGTCCATGCTTACGGTCGGATATCCGAGACGGTGAGTAGCCGATTTTTCAGCATCGCCCATAGCGCCCGTGTCCATGAAATGGATGGTCGAAAGCTGTGTGTCGGTGCCTTTAAGCGTTTCCTTGCCGTTGACATAGAGAACCGATGTGCCGTCCGCCTTTATGACGTACTTAAACGTTGCCCAATCGCCCTCATTGATGCCTGCGCCCGCAGCGTTTACGGCGAGGTTTTCGATCATCATTTCGCTCATAAACGTGATGCCGCTGTCAGCCGACGCGGGGTCGAACTTGACGTCAAAGGATACAACAAGGTCTTTGCCCTCTTCGGGAGTGTATGTTTCGTTGAACTTGATGAACGCGCCTCTGCCTTGGTTCGAGAAACGCGAGATAGTCGTCATAATGTACTTGTCCGAGCCTTTTCTGTCCTTGATCTGGTAATATGACGAGTCATCGCCGCTGGATCTGGTGCAGGTGTAAAGCGTCATGCCGTCAATCCTTGTAAAGGTCTCTGATGAAGCCTGGCTGTGTACAATGGTATCGCCTATATCATCGTTGATCTTTTCGGTAATGTTTGTGTAGCCGTCGAAGCTGTCCGACAGCAGCACCTCGGCGTCGGCAGCGTTTACGGACATAAATCCTATCGAGCCGGCAGCTACCGACAACGCCAATACCGCGCCTAAAAATCTTTTCTTCATTGAAAAAAACCTCCTTGGTTATATTTTTATATGTATACTATATCATAATAAATCGCGATTGTCAATGAATTTTTGCGTATTTGCGCAAATCAAAAATGTTCGCATAAAATCCCCTCTTGTTTTAAAAAGGGGAGGTTTTACGGTTTATTCGTCCGTTGTAATGATAACGGTGCTTGTAGATTCGTCCCAGTCTACCTTTTCGCCGAGAGCCTCTATGACGAATCTCAGCGGCACAAAGGTCCTGTCGCCGACAAGCTTCGCCGGTACGTCAAGCGCGAACTCGGTTTCGTTGATGAACGCGGTCGTTCCTATCTGAAGCGTCACATATGTGGTTTCTCCGTCCTTGGTGCGCGACGCGAAAACGGTCTGCTTTTCATCGTCCCAATACACACTCGCGCCCACAGCCTCGAATATGCCTCTCATGGGAACAAGAGTCCTGCCGTTTTCGATAAACGCGCTCTCGTCAAAGGCGAGAGCCTCGCCGTTCAGGGTGACTGTAGCAAGCTCCTTTTCCTCCGTACTCTCCGCCGCAAGCGCCGACGCGCCCGCCGTAAGCGCCGCAGCCGCGAGTAATGCCGCAATTATTTTTTTCATTGTATTTATTCCTCCGGTTCTTTCAAAAATTACAGTTTATATTATTAGTTATACTTTATATTATTATATCATCTGCCGCGCTTTACGGCAAGTGGCAATTTGCACAAATACGTTTTGCCGCTGTTGTACAAGTTGTTTCTTTTTGGATTTTTGCTAAATGACGGTTAATTTCCCGTTTCGGTTCTTGACGTTTCGGATATAATATGATAAAATGGAGAAAATATTCAAAAAAACAGATGAAAAGGATGGGAACAAATGGAAAACAAACACTCTATCAGCAAGTTCACGGGCGGACTGGGCTTTGTGCTGGCGGCGTCCGGCTCGGCTGTGGGACTGGGAAACATATGGCGGTTTCCGTATCTCGCGGCGAAATACGGCGGCGGTATATTCCTGCTTACGTACCTGATACTCGTATTCACCTTCGGCTTCTCGCTAATGACGCTTGAGATAGCTCTCGGCAGAAAGAACAGCGCCTCTCCTCTGACGGCGTTCGCCTCTTTCGGGAAAAAGTACGCCTTCATCGGCTGGATACCGTTTATAGTTCCGGTTATCATACTTCCGTACTACTGCGTTATAGGCGGCTGGGTAACGAGGTATCTTGTTGAGTACATTGCTCAAAACGGTGCGGAGCTTGCCTCGGACAGCTTTTTCAGCGCCATGGTGTCGGCGCCGATATCGCCGCTTGTATATACGGCGGTCTTTCTGGGGCTTACGGGCGCGGTGCTGTTTCAGGGCGTGCAAAAGGGCATCGAGCGTTTCAGCAAGGTGCTTATGCCGCTTTTGATACTGCTTTCGATAATAATAACGATCTACTCCGTAACGCTTCCCGGCGCGTGGGAGGGCGTAAAGTACTTCTTTATACCCCACTTTGACCGGTTCTCGCCCACAACGGTGCTGGCGGCTTTGGGGCAGATGTTTTTCTCGCTGTCTATAGCTATGGGCATTATGATAACATACGGCTCGTATCTGCCTAAAAGCGAGAACATCGAAAAATGCGTCGGCACCATAGAAATCTTCGACACGCTTGTCGCCGTGCTTGCCGGACTTATGACCATACCCGCGGTATTCGCTTTCTCCGGCGGGGATCCCGATGCGCTTCAGACGGGACCGAGTATGCTGTTCCGCACTCTGCCGAAGGTGTTCGGCTCAATGACCGGCGGCGGCATTTTCGGAATAATCTTCTTCGTTCTGGTATTCATAGCGGTGCTTACATCGTCAATATCCGTCATGGAAACCATAGTGTCAAATCTGGTGGACAAATTTAAAATGGGCAGACGAAAGGCGATAATACTTGTATTCGCGGTATCGATGCTCTTGGCGTTCCCCGCGTCGCTGGGCTACGGACTGTGGGACGGCGTGACGCTTTTCGGCATGGCTATACTTGACTTTATGGACTTTTTGACAAACTCCGTGCTGATGCCTGTGGGCGCGCTGCTGACCTGCGTGTTTATCGGCTGGGTCGCCGGCACAAAGACTATTGCCGACGAGGTAAAGCTCTCGTCGGATTTCAAGAGAGAAAAGCTGTTTAACGTTATGGTGAAATACATCGCGCCGATTCTTGTGGCGGCAGTGCTTATCACCTCCACGCTTCAGTCCGTGGGCGTGCTTACCATATAAGCGCCCCGCATAAAAACCGTATGCAAAACCGGTCCCCGAAAGCCGCGCCCGAAGCCTCGCCGGCAGGGGACCGGTTTTTTGCCGGAATAATAAAAATTTTTAAATTAGTATTGACAATTTAGGTTAGTTGTGGTAAACTGTTAAACGTAAATTAGTTGCAACTAACCAATGTGATGTATTAATTATGGCAGCAGGCAGGCTGTCGCGCCGTCAGGCGGCGAGGTCACTTATTGAAGCTTTTATAAAATTTCATGGCGATACGGAGGTAGTAATAATGAGCGTTGTCATAGTAGGCGGGCACGACAGGATGCAGTGCCAATATAAAGCGATATGCAAAAAATACGGCTGCAAATGCAAGGTGTTTACACAATGTCCGGCTGATTTTAAGAATAAAATAGGCACTCCCGATATGGTGATCGTTTTCACAAAAACTGTGGCGCATAAAATGGTGCTTGCCGCAACACAGCAGGCGCAAAAAGCCGGCGCGGCAATTAAGCACTGCAATTCTTCAAGCGCCTGCGCCTTAAACAAGGCTTTGACGGATTATCTCCGGACGGTATAATCCTTACGAACGCGTTAGCGGCAGCTAATCGAAATGAAAGGTTTGAAACGGCACAAAAACAGAGTATGTTATTTTCGCTCATACTCTGTTTTTTGCGCGGAAAATCGAAAGGGCGCAGGAGGCTCTTACGGACCCCGTTTCCTTTGTTAGGCTCAGTCGGTCAGCACCTTAAATACCACGGGCAGATCGCTTTCGACCGTATCCGTTTCGATCGTCATTCCGTATTCGTTTCTGCTCCACTTTACGGGCTTATCGCTGCCCAAAAGATTGACCGACTTTACAACGGCGTTAAATATATGCGGCTTTTTCTGAAGCGGCAGCGACTTGATTTTGATTGTGTTTCTGCCCTTCATGTTCAGGCATATCGCGTAAACGCAGCTTCCGTTTGCGGTAAAGCGTATGTCCTCGCTTGTAAACCGCGTTTCCTCCGCGTCGGTAAAACCGCCCTCTTTGACCTTTGTTTCTCCCTCCGCCGATACACGCCAAGGCTTTGAAGCGTAAATCGCCTCGCCGTTTACCTTCAGCCAATCGCCGATCGAAAGCAGGATCCTTTTGTCCTCCTCGGCGATAGCTCCGTCCGGCTTCGGTCCTACGTTTAACAGCATACGTCCGTTTTTGGAAACAATATCCGCCATATCGCAGATGATCTGTCTTACGGGTTTATATTTGTTGTTTTCGGTATATCCCCACGAGTTTATCGCCGTTGCCGTATCGCTTTGCCATATGTAAGGCTTCGCGTTCGCGAACTGCGTTCTTTCAACGTCGGGGACAGCCGTCCCGAACGCGAACGCGTCATTCTTGTAATTGATCACGACCTCCTCGCCCCATTCTTCGGCGCGGTTATAATAATACGCCGCGAATTTGCGCAGATACGGCTTGACGCTGTAGTGCTGAATCCACCAGTCAAAATACATGATTTTAGGTCTGTACCTGTCAACGATCTCACAGGTGCGGCACAGCCAATCCTCCAAAAACTCCCGTGTCGGCGCGGGCGAGGACATAACGTCCATATGATCCGGCTCCTCCATTGACGGCCAATACAAGTCGCCGCGCTTTAGAGGCTCTTTTATATCCGAGTCAAACTCCTTGCCGTGTCCCATAAAGAACCAATGCTCGATCCTGTGACTTGACGCGCACGGCACAAGTCCCTGCCTTTGACATTCCTTTGTCAGCTCTCCGAGTACATCGCGCTTGGGGCCCATTTTCACCGCGTTCCAATCCGATATTCGGCTGTCATACATCTGAAAGCCGTCGTGATGCTCCGCCACGGGCATAACATACTCCGCGCCCGCCCGCTTAAACAGCCCGATCCATTCCTCCGGATCAAACCTTTCGCCCTTGAACATGGGAATAAAATCCTTGTAGCCGAAGTCCTTATGCGCGCCGTAGGTCTTTATATGATGCTCGTACTCCCTGCTGCCCTGTATGTACATATTCCGCGAATACCATTCGCTGCCGAACGCGGGGACGGAATATACGCCCCAATGTATGAATATACCGAATTTCGCTTTTTCATACCATCGCGGAACGCGGTACTGCTGTAATGACTCCCATGTATCCTTATATCTTCCGTGTTCTATTACCTCGTCGATCCGCCGTAAATACTCTTTCATACCGGTAATTCCTTTCTTTGGTTTTTATATGCCGTATATCAGTGCGTTGCATATTGCCGCCGCTAAGTTGCTGCCGCCTTTTCTGCCCATGGCGGCTATGTACGGTATATCCGTTCGGCGGCATATATCCGTTATCATTTCCTTGGCGGCGACTACGTTTACAAATCCCACCGGAGCCGCGATCACGCCCTTCGGGCGGAAGCCGGCGTCTATAAGCTCATAAAGTCTGATAAGCGCCGTCGGGGCGTTGCCCGCGGCAAATATCACGTTCCCGTCGGGATAATCGGCGGCGGCCTTGCTCATGCTCGCGGCGGAGCGCGTTGTACCCGACAGCCTCGCTTCGCTTGCCACTTCGGGGTCGGCTATATAGCATACGGCGCAGCCGCCAAACGCCGAAAGCCGTTTTTTGTTTATGCCCGACATTGCCATTGTCGTATCGGTGACGATCACCGCGCCGGAGGCTATCGCGTTTCTTATCCGCGCGACTGCGCCTTCGGAGAAGATCATCGTGTCAAGATAGTCAAAATCCGCTGTGGTATGGACGGCGCGCAGCAGAATATCGCGTCTGTCATCCGCCGGCAGACGGTCGCCCGCCTCGGCTGCTATGATTTCAAAGCTGCGCCTTTCTATCTCGGCGGGGAGCAGCTTTTCAATATTGTGCATAACGATCTCCTTTCCCGCTACATTTCAACACCCCTGCGCGCGGCGGCGCCGCTGTCAAAGGGATGTTTTATCTTCCTTATCTCCGAAACGTAATCCGCCGCCGCCACAAGCTCCGGCGGAGCGTTCCTGCCTGTCATGACGATCTCGGCGGCGGGGAGCGTGAACAGCACCTCATCAAGCAGCGACTTATCCAGCGCCCCGTAATTATAAGCGGCGATCACCTCGTCAAGCACGATCATATCCTCCGCGCGGCGGAGAGCGTCCGTCAAAAAGGCGTTGTGCTGAACGTATACCGCCTCTCTTTCATCGGCGGACATCGCCTTATAAAAGCCGTAATCGCGCGAAAGGCTTTTTACCGCGATATTGTCAAACATATCAAGCGACGCAAGCTCGCAGCTGTGGCGTCCCTTTAAAAAGCGGTAAATGTACGCGTTTTTGCCGCCGCCTATCCATCTGAGCGCAAGACCCAGAGCCGCAGTCGTTTTCCCCTTGCCGTCGCCGGTGTATATGTGGATCATAGTATCTCCTCCGCGATCTCGTATATTTTTTTCATGTCAATGTTTGCGCGTATAAGCTGTTCGAGCTTGTCGTACTCCCTTTCGCGGAAGTCCTCCGCCAAAAACGCTTCTCCGGTCAATCCCTTTTCGCGGCGGAGCATATTCACGAACCTCTGCGCGGCTTGCGGCTTGTCGAATACGCCGTGAACATAGGTGCCGTAAAGCTTTCCCAAAACGGCTCCGTCACGCTTGATCTCTCCGCTTCGTGTACGCAGCTCGGCAAACGGACGGCACGGCTTTAAAAATTCCGTCACGCCCATGTGCATTTCATACCCCTCTATCTCAATGCCCTCAAACGTTCCCGTGACCGACTCCGTAACCTTTTCCCCGCCGAATACCGACCTCATCGGAAAAAGTCCCATGCCGGCGATTTCTCCGCCGCCCTCCGCGCCGCACGGATCGGAAATGCTCTCGCCCATCATCTGAAAGCCGCCGCAGATGCCCATTACCACAGCGCCGTCCTTTGCCGCACGTATGACCGCCGCTTCAAGACCGTTTTGTCTTATCGCGCGCATATCCGCAACGGTGTTTTTTGTGCCGGGGAGTATCACCATGTCCGGACTGCCGAGATCGCGCGCGTCGCTTACATACCGCAGCGACACGCCCTCCATACATTCAAACGCGGTGAAATCGCTTATATTCGATATTCTGTCAAAACGTATCACCGCTATATCGACACTGCCGGAGGTTTTGCGGGAGAACCTTTCCGTCAGGCTGTCCTCGTCGTCGATATGCAGCCGCGCATACGGAACGACGCCCAGCACCGGTATGCCTGTGCGCTTTTCAAGCCAGTCAAGTCCCGAATCCAGAAGCGACTTGTCGCCTCTGAACTTGTTTATGACAAATCCCTTTACGCGCGCGCGTTCCTCCGGCTCCAAAAGCTCTGCCGTACCCACGAGCTGGGCGAACACGCCGCCTCTGTCAATATCTCCTACTATGATGACCGGCGCGTCCGCAAGCTTTGCCATGCCCATATTTACGATGTCGCCGCTTTTTAAATTTATCTCGGCGGGACTGCCCGCGCCCTCGATGACCATGATGTCGTATTCCGCGGCAAGGGTGTCGTAGGCGCGCTTTATTTCGGGGATAAGGCTGCTTTTATATGAGAAATAATCCCTCGCGCTCATATTGCCGATGACTTTGCCGTTTACTATCACCTGCGATCCAGTGTCCGTGGTCGGTTTTAAAAGAACGGGGTTCATAAGCGCCGACGGCTTTATCCCCGCCGCCTCCGCCTGCACGACCTGGGCGCGTCCCATCTCAAGGCCGTCCTCGGTGATATAGGAGTTCAGCGCCATGTTCTGCGATTTGAACGGCGCCGCCGAATGACCGTCCTTTGAAAAAACTCTGCACAGTCCCGCGGCTATAATGCTTTTACCGGCGCCCGACATGGTGCCTTGTATCATAATTCTTCCTTTGCTCATTGCGGCAGTCCTTTCGTAACAGCTTCCAATGCGCTTATAAGCGCCGTATTTTCATCGTGAGTTCTTACGGCGGCGCGGAAAAAGGTACTGTCAAGACCGTCGAAATCTTCGCAGCTCCTTATAAGTATGCCCGATCCCGCAAGTTTTATATCAAGACCTTTAAATGCCTTGAACAGCAGAAAATTCGCTCTGCCGTCAAACACCTCAAAGCCCATGGAATCAAGCGCCGCGAAAAGCCGCGCTCTCTCCGTTTCGATAAGCTTGAGGCTTTTTTTCGTATACCCTTTAAGTCCGCAGCAGGCGATGCCGGCGGCTTGAGCCGCCCCCGATACGTTCCACTCCGGCAGTACCCGCGCGATTCTCTCAAGCGGCGCGGCGTCTTTTGCCATAAGGTATCCGAGCCTTAACCCCGCAAGCGCGAAGGATTTTGTGAATGCTTTTATTATGATAACATTCCCCGCCGAAAGCTCCTTCGCCGATGTAAATCCCGCGCACAGATCGCCGAAGCACTCGTCTATCAAAAGCCATGCGCCGTTTTCTTTTGCTTTTTCGGCGAGCTTTTTCATAAAATCCGGCGGCGTTACAGCTCCCGCCGGATTCGACGGCGAGCAGATAAAGATCATGTCCGTTTCGGGCGTGATATGCGAAAAAAGCTCCCTGTCCGGCAAAAAACCGTTTTCTTTTTTACAGACGTACACATCCGTTTCGCAGCCGAAGGCTTCAAGCGCGTAAGCATACTCCGAAAAGCACGGCGCGCATATAAGCGCTTTTTCGGGCTTGAGCGCCGATACGGCGGCGTATATGCCCTCGGTGGCGCCGCCGGTGCAGAGGATATTTCCGGGCGGCACGCCCTCGTATGAGGACAGCGCGTCCCTCAAATCGCGGCAAAGCGGATCGGGATAGCTGGAGAACATCTCCGGACGCACCGCGCGTATCACGGCGTCATGTACTCCCATGGGATTGAGATTTACCGAAAAATCGTATTTTATGTCCCTGTTGTAAATATCTCCGCCGTGGCGGCAGCGTTTGTTATCCATAAAAGCCTCCGAATAAAGCAAAGAGCGCGATCCTGACGCCTTGTGCGGCGAGGGCGCATATTGCCGACGCGGTATACATAAGCCTGTTCGCGCGTATAATGTCCTCCGGCTCAATAGGGCGCGTGCCGTCGCCGATCGTCGGCTTTTTACAGAGCCTTCCGAAATAATACGCGTCGCCCAAAAGCTTTATTCCGAGCGCGCCGGCGGTGACAGCCTCGCATTTTGCCGAGTTGGGACTTTTCGATTTTTTGCCGTCGCGGATAAGTATTCCGAGCGCGCCTTTAGCGTCGCAGCGGCATAACGCGGCAGCCAAAACCATCGCAAAAGCCGTAAGACGCGCGGGGATATAATTAAAAGCATCGTCCGCGCGGGCGGCGAATTTGCCGAAGTATTCGTACCTCTCGTTCCTGTAGCCGAGCATGGAATCCATGGTGTTGACCGCTTTGTAAAGCATCATTCCCGGCGCGCCGAAAAGCATCGCCCAGAAAAGCGGCGCGCCTATGCCGTCGGAAGCGTTTTCCGCCACCGTTTCGACAGCCGCTTTCGTGATCCCTTCTTCATCAAGCGTTTCGGTATCTCTGCCTACTATCATAGATACGCTTTTGCGCGCGGCATTTATGTCCCCGTTTGCGAGATCCCTGTATACGCGCATACTTTCATCTCTAAGCGACCTCGCCGCCAAAAGCTGCGTGCAGACGAACATTTCTCCGGCGATCCCAAGCGCGGGGCATAATTTATAAGCCGCCCAAAACGCAGCAAAGGCTCCTCCGCCGAAAATCAGCGTTATTAAAAGCCACAGCATTGCTCCGCCGCAAAATTCGCCCGCGGGCGTTTTCGGCAGAAGCCGTCTTATAAGCCGCTCCGCCGCGCTTACGGCGTTCCCCATGACGCGCACCGGATGCCATGAATAGACAGGATCGCCGATGAGCGCGTCAAGCAAGAATGAAATAAGTATCATTTAGTGTCCCCGCCTTTTCTGAGCTGATTGACACGACCCCGCCGTTTGGCGGCTGGATGTCGTAAAATCCCGCGCCGAGAAGCTCCTCGCACACCGCCATTATAACTCCGCCGTGGGTTATTACCGCCGCCGATTCAAAGGCTTCCGGCGCGGAGAGTATATGCCTTACAGATGATACGGCGCGGCGCTTAAAGCTTATGATGTCCTCGCCGCCGGGGGGAGATATTTTCCCGCCCGAAGCGATCCATTCGGTATAGCGCGGATCGTCCTTCAGATCGAGGTATGTCTTTCCCTCAAATTCGCCGAAGGAAATCTCGCAAAGGCCGTCAAGAATGATCGGCTCCGTATCGGGATATATCACAGCCGCCGTTTCTTTTGCGCGTTTCATCGGACTTGAATACACCGCGTCAGCCCTCGGATAAGAAAGCGAGGCAAGCCGTTCCTTTTCCGAATCGAGAAGCGGCTCGTCCGCAGAGCCGATATAACGGCGTTCGAGATTGGAACGCGTTTTCCCGTGGCGTATAAGGTGCAGGATCATTTCAGCTTTTCCTCCAGTCCCATTATCATGCGTGTCACGGAATCGGCTCTTGCCGCTATAATGCAGCCGCAGCGTCCGCACGCCTCGCGCCATTTGCGTTCGAAGGCGTCCGTCGGCACGATACCCATGCCCACCTCGTCCATGGTTATCACATCGGGAGCTGCGTCAAGCATTTTAAGCGTTTGCGCCTCGGGATCGCCCTCCGATAAAAGTATTCGCCTTATGCGCTCGTGCCATGAAAAAACGCCGCGAAGGGTCGTCATATCCTCCGGTTCGGCTTTCGTTTGCGAAAAGTCAGCGTATTCGCCCTCGCAAAGAGAGTATTTTCTTTTTGCGGCGCTGCGCTTCCCCGAAAAGGCGCCGCCCGTTATAAATTCCATTTAGTGTCCCTCCCGTTAATGAAGAGCGCATATCATGATGATAAGCAGCTCCGTGGTTTGAAGCAGGTAGCCTGCCGTGTCGCCGGTAACGCCGCCGAAATTTTTCAGCGCCATGTGTCTGTAAAGGAAGTATCTCAGCGCGCAGGCGCATACGATACAAGCCGCGCGGACCGGTCCCGCCGCGGCCATAACAAACGCGGCTTGCAAAAACCACAGCACGGACGCCGCTGTGCATATTTTTTTCGCCGAGGCTTGCTTGAAGGCGTAAAGCATACCGCTTTTCTTTGCCGAAGGCAGTACGGATGCGGCAAAGGAGGATACGGCGCGGCTCATTACGAAGCCGGCGGCTGCCGTGACAGTCTGCGCGGCGCTTTTAAGGGAGGCCGCCGCCGCGAAAAACAGCAGGAAATACAGTATGCTCCATATCACCGCAAAAGCGCCCGAACGCGGATCGGACATAATCTCAAGCTTTTTGTCCCTGCTGCCCCACGAGCCGAGCGCGTCGGCGGTATCGGCAAAGCCGTCGGCGTGGATGCCGCCCGAAACGGCTATAGGCACCGCCGTAAGCAGCGCCCCCGAATATATGTCCCCGATCCCAAGCCTGTCCGCCGCGAACCGCACCGCAAAAAACAGCGCTCCCGTGACAATGCCCACCGCCGGAAAAAACGCCGGTACGTATTTGCCGTACTCCGGCTGCCACTTAATGCGCGGCATAGGTATTTTTGAATAGGTCGAAAACGCAGTCACAAGCGATCCCGCCGCTGTCCTGATCCTGTTCATCCGAGCCGCCCCTTTCTTATGACGGGAATACCGAAAACCACCTCGACAACATTGTCGGCTTCGGCGGCAAGCGCCGCGTTAATCCTGCCCAGTGAGCGTATGTAGTCGGCGTTTGCGGCGTCCCCGTCCGAAAAGACCTCGTTGGTTACGATAACGATGTTTTTATGTCCCTGTTTTAAAAAGATAACGTCCGAGATTATTTTTTCGCAAGCCTCGTTTCCCGAAAGTCCGTTCAAAAACATCTCATTCGCAAGCAGGTTTGACATACACTCTATCAAAAGGTTTTCGCCCTTTGCGCGGCGTATATCCGTCGGAAGCTCCTGCGTGACAAAGCCTTTTCCGGCGCGCTTTTCGCGGTGCCGCCTTACCCTTAAACGCGACTCGCCGTCCCGAACCTGCATAGTCGCTATGTAAGAAGCTCCCGTCCCCGAAAGAAGGCTTTCGGCGTATTCCGACTTGCCGCTGCCGCTGCCGCCCGTTACTATAGTGATCATAAAGATTCCTCCTGTTTTTGACATCTCCGAAAGCGCGGCTACAGCGGCTTATACGGCTCTATGCCCGCGTCCTCAAAGGAGTACACCTCGTTATAGACTGCCAGTGCCATATCCAGAAGCGGGAGCAGGCATACGCCGCCGGTACCTTCGCCAAGGCGCATATCCGCGTCTATGGGGGCGTCGAGTCCGAGCGCTTCCGTTATGATCCTGCCGCCGTATTCGCCGGAAATATGCGACGCTATCATATATTCGACAGCTCCGGGCGCGAGTCTTTCGGCGGCAAGCGCCGCGGCGGAGGTAATAAAGCCGTCTATCACAACAGGGACACTAAATACCGCGCCGCCTATGAACAGACCTGCCAAAGCCGCTATATCCAGTCCCCCGACCTTGGCGAGAACGTCCGCCGCGTCCTTGGGATCCGGCTTGTTGAGAGCTATGGCGCGGCGTATGACCTCGGTTTTATGCGCCACGCCCTCTGATGAAAGTCCCGCGCCTTTTCCCGTTACCTCAGCCGGATCGCAGCCGAGCAGCACGGAAACCACTGCGGAAGACGCCGTCGTGTTGCCGATACCCATCTCGCCGCCGACGATGATTTTATAGCCGCGCTCCTTCAGCCTGCGCACCGTATTTATACCGGCATCGACCGCGCTCTCACATTCGGCGCGTGTCATTGCGGGGCCCTTTGCGATGTTTTGTGTCCCCGATTTGATTTTTATGTCCCCGATACAATTCGGCGCGGAACCGTTTATACCCACATCGTAGGCGAACACATCGGCGCGGGCGATCTGCGCCATGCGGCACACGCTGGCTTTTCCCAAGGCGATATTTTCCGAAACTATGCGCGTGACCTCGCTGCCGGTCTGGGTTACGCCCTCGGCTGTAACGCCGTTGTCCGCGCACATTACCGCTACGGCGCGCCTTGAAATGTCCACGCGTTCCGAGCCTGTGATCCCCGCGATTTTTACGATGATATTTTCAAGCATACCCAGACTGCCGAGCGGCTTTGCAACGCTTGCCCAATGCTTTCGGGCAAGAGCGGCGGCGGCTTCGTCGGGGCGGTTTATCTTAAATCCCATGCTGCTTTTCCTCCTTATATTCGCGGCAGACCTTTAAAAACCGCTCCGCCATGGCGGGATCGGAATAAAAATGAATATGCGCAAATCCCATGAAACAGCGTTGCGATAAACGGCACGATCGGCGCTCACGGTTTGAAAACGGCTTCTTTAACAGGCAGTCCTCTCCGGGAGAATCCGATTTCCAGTAATGGAACTCGTGGACGTTTATGTGTCCCCCTTTTGGCAAAAGAGGATTTTCGCGCTCCGCCGTAAGCTCCCAGTATCCGAAATCCACAGCCCTTCGGGCATTGTGCGATCCGCCCGGAACGGCTCCCGCCATAGGATATGTCACGCCGTCATCGGCCGTAAGGCTCTCGTGCATATACAAAAATCCGCCACATTCGGCGAGGATAGGCATACCGCCTTTGTACGCGCCGAGGACGGACGCGCGCATCGAGGCGTTTTGGGAAAGCTCCCGCGCGTAAAGCTCCGGATACCCGCCCCAAAGGATAAGTCCGTCGGCGTTTTCCGGCAAAGCCGCATCCGCGATGGGGGAAAAGTACACTGCTTTTGCGCCGAGCTTCTCCAAAAGACGGATATTGTCCTCGTATCGGAAGCTGAAGGCTTTATCCCTTGCGACGGCAATCCGCAAGCCGGAAAATTTACCGTCCCTTATTTGATATTTTGTGTCCCTAATTTCAAGTGCCGGCGCGGAGTCGGCAATACGCATCAAAGCGTCTGCGTCAATAGTCTTTTCGGCTGTGTCGGCAAGGGCGTTTACAGTCGCGGCGAATCCATCGGATTCCTCCGCGGTCACCAGACCGAGGTGCCTTGACGGCAGGGCAAAGTCTTTTAAGCGCGGCATAAATCCTACGGGGACAAGTCCTTCGCGGCGGGCGGCCTCCGCAAAATAAGGATAAGACGATGCGGAAGCGTTGTTGTATATGACTCCCGCGATACCGCTGTCGGGGCGAAAGCCTTTGAACCCGTGTACGACCGCTTCGGCAGAGTTGCCGAGACCGGAGCAGTTTACGGTCAGAATGACCGGAGCTTTAAGCGCCTTCGCCGTTTCATAGGTGCTTGCCCTCTCGGTAAATCCCGCGCCGTCGTAATAACCCATAACCCCTTCGATCAGCGCAATATCCGCTGTGCTTTCGGCGGTTATTTCTCTTACCGCGTCCGCCGAGGTAAGAAACGTGTCGAGATTTGAGCAGGCGCGTCCGGCGGCTTTCGCAAGCAGTCCCGAATCTATGTAATCCGGACCGCACTTAAAGGGAGACGCCTGTATGCCGCGCCTGTTTAAAAGAGCGCAAATCGCCATGGAAACGGTGGTCTTGCCGGAGCCGCTTCCCGTTCCCGCAATAACAACGCGGGGAGTTTTAGTGTCGATACTTTTCATTTTAGTGTCACCTTTATAATATATACGGGATTTTCGGCGCGCATAAGGGTGGAGCTTCCGACCGTATCGCCCTCCGCAGCGTTTATGCACACGATCTCCGACGCAAGATCAAGCTCTTTTATGCACTCGGTTGCCGCCGAGAGCGTTTCGAGCGTAACGGCTGTAAGCACTGCTACGGCGCGGGGATTTAATTCAAAAGCGCGGCGCATAATATCGGCGCATTTTTTGCCGGAGCCGCCTATAAAAAGCTTGTCGAAATATTTTATGTCCCCAAGCGCTTCAAGTCCGTCGGCGCATATGGGGCGTATATTCTGACGCTTGAATTTCAGCGCGTTCTTTCTTGTAAGCGCACACGCCTCCGGCTTTATGTCCACTGCCGCTACCTCGCGCGCAAAGCCCGCCAGCTCTACGCTGACCGAGCCTGTGCCGGAGCCTATATCCACGCATACATCATCGGGACAAGGCGCGAGCTTCGCCATGATAACCGCCCTTACCGCCGATTTTGTCATGGGTATTTTTTCCTCGCGCTCAAATTCAGCGTCCGCTATGCCTGCGGCGGCACAGCAGGGCGACGGATTCACCGCAAGCGCCGCCGAAAGCGGAGAAAAGCCGTCAGCCGCCGCGATCTCCCGCGCCGAACCCGTCACAACGCGCTCATTTTCGCTGCCGAGATCCGCGCCGATATGCATCGTTACGCCGCCCAAGCCGTATTCGACAAGCGTTTCGGCAACCTTTTGCGGCGTGTTAAGCTTATCAAGCAGCAAAAAGACCTTTTTGTGAGTGTTGACAGCGTTTACGAAATAAGCGTTTCTGCCGTGAAGGGAAATCGTTTCGGCGTCCCCGTATTCCTCGCCCACACGCGCGCAAAGAGCCGATAAGGTGCTTATGCCGGGAATGAACGCGGTGTCCCCCATGTGCGCAAACCTCGCGGCGCCGCTGTAGAATCCGACGTCGCCGGACATGACGGCGGCGATGCTTTTTATATGAGGTTTGTCGGCGATATACGCGGCTATGTCCTCAGGAGTATAGGCGCAAAGCGTTTCGGCGGACGGATTGAACCGCCTGACAGCTTCCGTCATACGTGCCGCCCCGCATATAAGATCGGCGTTTGACACAGCCTTTACAGCCGCCGCTGTCATCGAGCCTTCATCTCCCAAGCCTATGCCCGCGACCGTAAGCTTTTGTGTCCCTAAAATTATATTCAGTGTCCCCAAAATAACCGGCACGGCATTTTCGGCGCGTATGCCGCGATCCTCCGCCGGACGGCTTATAATAATAAGCTCCGCGCCTGTTTTTTCACACGCCTCGCACTTTTGCGCGAAGCCTCCTGCGATGCCGCTGTCCTTGGTTATCACCCAACGGGCCTTGCACGCCCGAATAGCGGAAATATTATCCTCGACCGAAAAGGGAGGATCCTTAAAGAGCGCGTTTTGCGCGGGAAAGCCCGAATCCGAAACGGCTTTCCTTGCGGCGGCATTGTCGAGCATACGCGCGAAAACTCTTTGCGAAAAGCCGTTTATACCCATAAGCGCGCCTATGGCATGACTGCCGAGAGTGGAGAGAATATTGCCCCCGCAGGTATTGAAAAATCCGATCGCCTCGTCAAGGCTTTTGAAAATTCTGTGTCCGCATCCGGCCTCGCCGATAAGGCTCTCGCGCTCTACGCGGATATAGCGGATGCCGCATTTGTCGGCCGCGCGGCGCGCGTTCAGGCTGATGTTTTCCGCATAAGGATGCGTCGCGTCAACAGCTAAGGGTATGCCGTTTTCGTTTATTATGCGGGCAATCTCTTCTTCCGAAAGAGGCTTTGACGAGATATACGCATTTTTTATGTCCCCCAATGCGGTTTTACCGTCCCCGCTTGCGGTGCATATGTACTGTCTTATTCCGCGTCCGGCAAGCTCTGCGGCTATTATGCGTCCTTCATACGTCCCCGCAAAAAGTATAAGCTCATAATTCATATTTTATATCCCCGCTTTGTGACCATTCTGCCATTTATTTCAACGGTATCGGCTGTGCCGATAAACACCGTGGTAAACATATCCGCCTGAAAACCGCCAACCTCGCCGAGAGTCATTATCCGGCTGTCCTCGCCGCTGCGCCCGATGTTTCGTACAACTCCGCAGACGGTTTTAGCGTCCCTGTATTTCAATATAATGTCACAGGCGTTTTTCAGGTATTCGCTGCGCTTGCGGCTTGACGGATTGTAAATACAGATCACAAATTCAGCGGCTGCGGCGGCTTCTACGCGGCGCATTATAAGCTCGTAGGGCGTGAGCAGATCACTGAGGCTTATAACCGCGAAATCATGCATCAAGGGCGCGCCGAGCAAGGCCGCTCCCGAACACATCGCGCTTACGCCGGATATGACTCTGACCTCAAGCTCGGGATGCTCGCGGCACAGCTCCAGAACGAGTCCCGCCATGCCGTAAACGCCCGCGTCTCCGCTTGATATCACAGCGGTTTCCTTGCCCGAAAGCGCCGATCTGACCGCCGCTTCGCACCGCTGCTTTTCGCCCTTCATTCCCGATATTATCCATTCTTTTTCGCCAAGCGCCGGCTTTAAAAGCTGCGCATATGACGAATACGCCGCTATGACCTCGGCTTTTTCAAGCGCGGCTGCTGCCTCGGCTGTCATGCCCTCGGCGTTTCCCGGCCCGAAGCCTACTACATATAATGCCATTTATGCCATTCCTTTCGCTGCCGCGACGGTAACTCCGCCGCAAGCCTGCTTTTTTATTATGATACTCCCTCCGCCGGAGGCTAACGCCGCAGCGCGTTCACACACATTATCCGTCCCCGTTTTCGACAGGACGAATGGCGACGGCTTGAAATCGCCCTCCGCCGCCATAAGCTCCTCCGCCGTGTAAAACACGACTCCGCAGTTAAAACAGGCGGCTGCTTCCGCGATTGCTTTTTCACCGCGTTTCAGGTCGATCGACGCGATGCGGCAGACGGCTTTTTCGGAAACGGCGTGCGCTTTTAGCGTCCCTTTTATAAAATCAAGCATGACCTCGGGGCAAACGCCCTTGCGGCAGCCTATACCGAGAGTGATATTTTTCGGTACAAGCGTCAAAGTCGTGTCAAAGGGGCGGTTGTTTTCATTGTAGGAAACGCAGACGCCGAGCCTTCCGCTTTTTGCCGGCGTCAGATCCTCCGACGGAAGCGCGGCGCCGGTATCGGAGCAAAATCCTACCTCCTCACCCGCCAAAATCGCCGCGGAAACCAGCTTTGCAGCCGTCATATCGCCTATCGCAAGGTTATTTTCCGCCGCGTATACATCAACGGCGAAGCGCGAATTTATGTCTGTGGCGGTTGTTATGACAGCCGTTGCGTCCAAAGAAAACGCAAGCTTTTCAGCAAGCGCGTTTGCGCCGCCTATATGCCCCGACAGCAGCGGTATCACGAATTTACCGTCCTCCGACACGGCAAGCACTGCCGGATCCGTCGTTTTGCTCTTTATAAACGGAGCGACACAGCGCACCGCAATACCGGCGGCGCTTACAAAAATTATCGCGTCAACGCATGAAAATATGTCCCCGATAAGACTTTTAGTGTCCCTAAACGGATTCTCTTTATTAAGGCGATAAAAGGTGTACACAATACTCTCCGCGCTTATAATCGGGGACGCTGAAATTCTTTGCGCGGTTTCATACGCGGCGGCGGTGTAGACTATAAAAGCGCACTTCATACCGTCGCCTCTCTGAAGCCTGTGGAAAACGCCTTGTCATAGAGCTTTGAAAGCGCGTAATCGTCTCCGAGGAAGTTCCCCACGGCAATAAGCGCGGTCTTGGAAATGCCTTCCGCTCTTGTTTTTTCGGCAATATCGGCAAGTGTTCCGCGCACGATTTTCTGGTCGTCCCATGTAGCTTTGTACACCACAGCCGCCGGAGTCCGGGCGCTCATGCCGCCTTTTTCAAGCTCCTCCGCGGCCTTGTCTATCATGCCGGCGCTCAGAAATATCGCCATTGACGCATTGTGCCTTGCAAGCATGGCAAGGGACTCGCTTTCGGGAACGGGAGTCCTTCCCGCCATGCGCGTTATTATAAGCGTCTGCGACACGCCGGGGAGAGTGTATTCCGCCTCAAGCGCCGCAGCCGCGCCGCAAAACGAGCTTACGCCGGGGGTTATGTCATAGCTGATATTACGCTCCCTCAACGCGTCAAGCTGTTCGCGCAAAGCGCCGTATAAGGACGGGTCGCCCGTTTGCAGACGCACGGTATCAAGCCCGTTTTTTTCCGCCTCATACATGACCGCAAGCACTTCTTCAAGATGCATATGCGCGCTGTTGCAGATCCTCGCGCCCTCTTTGGCATACGCCAAAAGCCGAGGATTTACAAGCGAACCGGCGTATATTATAACGTCCGCCTCCTCAAGAAGCCTCGCGCCCCTTACGGTAATAAGATCCTCCGCGCCGCAGCCGGCGCCCACAAAATGAATCATCCGCTCTCACTCCTCCAAAGCCTGTTTCAAAAGTTTCTCCGCGTTGTCCGATCGGCATAAAATTCCGTACCGGTCGGAAAAGACGATAAAGCCGGTATCTATAGCGCCCCGGACGCGTTTATCCGTATAAAAACCGATCCGTCCGCCAAGCTCTTTCATAGCGGCGGCACGATATTCGCCCATGATTTCGAGCATATCGTCGCATACCGCCGAGTCAAGTATTTTTCGGGCGGTATCGCCGCCGCACCCCGCCTTAAGCGCGCAGGCAGCCATGACCTCGGCTCTTGCGTCGCCCTCGCGGGAATGGGTGTTCATAATGCCGCAGCCAAGCTTGACCGCCTTGCCGATATGAGATACCAAAAGCGCGCTCTTAACACCCGCGCCGCAGCATATATCAAGCGCCGCGCCGATGAAATTCGAGCATTTTACCGCGCTTTCGGCATTTATGCCGAGCTTTTCCGATATAAATCTCTCGCCGTAGTTGCCAGGGACAAGAAGGATGTTTTGTGTCCCTAAAGCAGCTTTTTGTGTCACCTCTGTGCGGATTGTGGCAATGACCGCTTCATTGCTCATAGGCTCCACCACTCCCGTCGTGCCGAGAATGGAGATGCCGCCGACAATGCCGAGGCGCGGATTGAATGTCTTTTCCGCTAGCTTTTCGCCGCCGGGCACGGATATTACCGCGCGCATACCTCCGCCGTAATCAAATGCCGCGGCAGCCGATAAAAGCGCGTCCGTTATCATTTTTCTGGGCGTGGAGTTGATCGCCGCCTCGCCGGCGGGCCGGTCAAGACCGTTTTTGGTTACTCTGCCCACGCCTTCGCCGCCGTCGATCTCCGTGCCGTATTCTATGCGGCTTACGCGGGCGAATATTTCCGCGCCGTCAGTGACGTCGGGGTCGTCTCCGGCAAATTTCACGACTGAACATACGGCGGCGCCGCCTTCAAAAAATCCCGCGTTTATGCCGACGCTGACGCTCTCTCCGTTGGGAAGCGCAACTCTCACGCTTTTGGGGAAATACCCCGATAAAAGTCCCGTTGCCGCCGCCGAAGCCGCAGCCGCGGCGCACGTGCCTGTCGTGATTCCTCGCCTTAAAAGCCTGCCGTCCACGCTGACGGCGCCGAGATCGTATTCATAGCTCATAATTATATGTCCCCGTTTATGTGTCCCCGTTTTGCGATAACGGTGGTGAAATATCCCGCATTATCACCCGCATCGTTCAGGCGGCATACGCGCTCGCTTGCAAGACCGCAGTTTTCGACAAGCACCGCGTCAAGTCCGTTTGATTCCGCCGCCGTTTTGATTTTTTCCACAGATCGCGGCGGCTTCATTATCACATACGACGCGTCGGCGGATAAAGCGCCGGCGTCCAGTCCGTGCGCCGACGGCATTATAATAAGAGGCTTTGTCCGCTCGGTAAGGCATACTCCCGCCTTTGCCGCCGCGGCGCAAAAAGACGGCACTCCCGCGATCGCCGCCGTTTTAAAGCCGTGTTCCGCGACAATATCGCGTATATACGAATACGTCGAATAAAGCGAGGGATCGCCTATATTTATCATGGCAACATCGCTCCCCGCCGAAAGATACGCTTCGATGCTTTTCGCCGCGCGCAGGTGATTTTCCTTTGCGGTGCGTTCGTCGCCGCTCATAGAGAAGCCGATCGAGATAAGCTCCTTGCCCGAAATATCGACAGCCGAGCGTACAATATCAAGCGCCATCGTGTGCTTTCCCTTTGTGACCGGTACGGCTATCACAGGGCAGGCGCGAAGCGTCCGGATCGCCTTTACCGTAAGCAGCTCCGGATCGCCGGGGCCTGTGCCAACGCCGTAAAACGTCCCGCCGCCGGATATTGCCGCGAGCTTGTCCGCGTACATTCCGCGTATTCCGTCATACTCGCCTATCCCGCGAAGTACGCGCTTTACCGAAAAGCCCGCGCCCTCAAATATATCCCTCCATGTGACGGACATATCGTTTTTGGCATGGTCGCCCGCGACAAGCATAAACGGCGCGAGAGTCACCTCTTTTACTCCGAGTCCCTTTATATGCGGTATCAATCGGCGCGGATCGGCTTCTCCGTCCACGGTGGCGATGCGGATACGGTCGCCGCACGTACGGAAAATATCGTTCATGAGCCTGTACGTTTCATCCGCCATATGCTCTGTGCCGTGACCCATTAAAACGGTAAATTCATTCTGCCCGTATTCGCGGCGCATGACGTCCGCCGCTTTTTGGCGTGAATCCGCGTCCGAAAGAAGCGGCGCCGCCGTTTTTACCGAGCGGAACCTTCCGGCGTGCATATCGGCTATGCGCAGGAGCTTTTCGTATTCGTACCCGCGTATAAGATGCAGCGGCGATATAAGCACATCGCTTACGCCGTCGCAAGCCATTTTCTCAAGCGCCTCGCCGACGCTCATCACCGCGCCGCCAAGCTTTTTTACAACCGTATCGCTCGTGTACGCGAGATACACGCTCATATCGGGATATGCTCTCTTGGTGCGCGCAAGCACCGCGTTTATGGTCTTTTCGGCCGTGTCGGCATGAGTTGTGCCGAACGCTGCCGTAAGTATTGCCTGTTTCATATTGTAAGCTCCGTAAAGTATGCTAAGGCCTCTGTGCGAATATCTCTTTTACCTTATCGTAAACCGCGTCCGCCAGCGCATGATGATTTTGCGCGTCCATATGCACCGCGTCTATAGGCGACGGATGCGCATAGAGCGACGCGTCGAGATAATAGCAGCCGTACATATCCGCCATTTCCTTATAAAGCGGCGCGAACTGCTTTGAAACCTCTATCGCCTGAGCGCCGTATATGCGGTCAAAAAACGTTTCTGTGATATTATCGCCTATATGTATGGGCGATATGATAAGGATCCTGCCGTTGTATTCAAGCGGATTGCGCAGCTGGTTTATAAGCACCTCAACGCCTCTGGCGGCGTCTATTGCCTTGGTGTTATACTGCTGCTTTATATCGTTTGTGCCGAGCATTATTATAATCAGATCGACGGGCTGGCACATATGCAGACACGGCAGAAGCATATCGCTGCCCTTCATCATGGGCGCGAACCAGTCCTCAAATACTGTCGTGCGTCCGCAAAGGCCCGCCTCGTGTATATGATACTCCCCGCCCAGACGCTTGGCAAGTATCGTCGGCCAGCGGTTATCCTCGTCCCATCTTCCGCCGGAGGGATTCGCCCCGTGGGTGTTTGAATCTCCGAAACATAATATATTTATCATCGCGTTATCCTTTCGTATGAAATTTTATACAGAGCCGTTAAGCATTAAAAGCATTTCTCTCAATATCTTGCACGCGGTCGCCGTTGAAGCGCCGGTGGGATCGTATGGCGGGGACAGCTCGTTCATGTCGCAGGCAACTATGTCAAGCCGCGTGACCGCCTCCAATGCGCGTATCAGCTCCCAAAAGCTCACGCCGCCCGGCTCCGGCGTACCGGTCCCCGGCAATACCGACGGATCCAGAACGTCAAGATCAAGTGTGAGGTACACCGGCTTGCCGCGAAGCGCCTTTGCCGCGTCCTCCAGTCCGCCAAAATTGAATTTTTGCAGAAAGGTATGCTCCTTTGCCCACTCAAACTCATATTTTTCCCCGCTTCTGATGCCGAACTGATATATCCTGCCGTCGCCGAGAATATCGTGACAGCGCCTTATAACCGTGGCATGGGAAAGACGCGTCCCAAGGTATTCGTCGCGCAGATCGGTATGCGCGTCAAGGTGGATGATATGCAGGTCGGGATATTTTTCGGCGGCGGCTCTTACCGCGCCGAGAGTCACCAGATGCTCGCCGCCTATCATAAACGGCAGCTTCCCGTCCGAGAGTATCCTCAAGGACATATCGCGGATCATATCCAAGGCCGCCGCTGTATCGCCGAAGGGCAGCTCAAGATCTCCGCAGTCAAAGACCGCTTTATCATTTAAGTCCCTGTCAAGGGAGGGACTGTAGGTCTCAAGTCCCCAGCTTTCGGAGCGTATCGTGCCGGGGGCGAAGCGCGTTCCCGGGCGGAAAGACGTTGTAGAGTCAAACGGCGCGCCGAAAACAGCTATGCCGCTTTCATCATACTCGTTGTCGCAGCCTATGATAGTTTGCACATTCTTAGAAATACTCATTTTTCAAAAGCTCCATTACATAATTCGGAAGCGCGAAAGCGCCGCGGTGAAGAAGGGTGTTGTAGTACCTCGTTTCGATGCCGAGAGCGTTCCAGCGATCTTCCTGAAGATCCTTTGTGGGGTGATATTTTTTCGAGGCGAAGCCGAAAAGCCAATGCCCCGACGGATATGTCGGCAAAAACGCCTGATACAGCTTGCATACGGGGAACAGCTCGCTTATACGGTTTCTCGCGCGCTTTACGCTTTCGGCGTACTTGTTGTAAAAGGGACTTTCATGCTGATTTACCAGTATGCCGTCCTCCGTCAAAGCCTTGCAGCAGTTGCCGTAAAACTCCCGCGTAAACAGTCCCTCTCCCGGACCGAAGGGATCGGTCGAGTCCACTATTATGAGATCGTACTCCTCCGACTTCGGGCGCACAAAGCGCACGCCGTCCTCGTAATAGACCGACACCCTCGGATCGTCCAGCCCCTTTGAAAGCGCCGGAAAATATCTTTTGCACGCGTCAACCACAAGCCTGTCTATTTCCACCATGTCTATATGCTCAACAGTGCTGTATCTTACCAGCTCGCGCACCGTGCCGCCGTCGCCCGCGCCGATAACAAGCACATTCTTTATATCGGGATTTACCGCCATGGGAACATGGACGATCATGTCGTGATATATAAACTCGTCCTTTTCCGTAACCATGATGCAGCCGTCAAGCGCCAAGACCCTGCCAAATTCCGGCGTGTCGAAAATGTCGATGCGCTGATACTCGCTGTCGGCGGTCATTATTATTTTATCCATCCGTATCGTAAAGCGCACGTTGGGTGTATGCTCCTCCGTGAACCAGAGATTCTGCGTCTGCATTGTCTTGTCCTCCTTACATGATCGGCTATAAAACTATATTGATATTTTCTATGTTCATATCCTGCGTTCCCGTCATAAAGCAGCCTTTTTCCTTGGCGTAGAGGATATAGCGGATTATCTCGTCCGTTATAAGCTCGCCGGGAGCCAGTATGGGTATGCCGGGCGGATAGCACATGACAAACTCGCCGCATATTCCGCCGGAGCTTTCTTTTATGGGGAGGGATCTTTTTCGGGAGTAAAACGCCTGCTGCGGCGTCATGCACACAACGGGATCTATGTACTCATGGTCAAAAAGTCCGCTCCTGTCGCGGCTGTAGCGCCTTTTTATCTCCGCCAGAGCCGATATAAGCCGCTCTATCTCGAACATCCTGTCCCCCGCCGAAATATAGGCAAGCACGTTTCCTATGTCGCCGAACTCTATCTGTATGCCGTACTCGTCGCGGAGAATGTCGTACACCTCAATGCCGGCAAGCCCTATGTCGCGCGTATGCACCGAGAGCTTGGTACGGTCGAAATCGTATATGTCGTCCCCGTTTATAATCTCCGAGGAAAAGGCGTTATAGCCGCCGAGACGGTTTATCTCCTCTCTGGCGTATTCCGCAAACTGCATCGCCCTGCCATAGATCTCCTTTCCGTGAAGAGCCAGGTTCTTCCGCGCCAGATCCAGCGACGTCATAAGCAGATACGACGCGCTTGTCGTTTGCATAAGGTTTATGACCTGTCTGACGTAGTCTATATTGAGCGTGTCCCTGCACAGAAGGAAGGAGCTTTGCGTAAGCGATCCGCCCGATTTGTGCATACTGACCGCCGCCATATCGGCGCCCGCTTTCATAGCGGCTTTGGGAAGTCCTTCCCCGAAGTAAAAGTGCGTTCCGTGCGCCTCGTCCGCAAGCACGTACATACCTCGGCCGTGCGCAATATCGGCTATGCGTTCAATATCGGAGCATATGCCGTAGTAGGTGGGGTTGTTTACAAGCACCGCCTTCGCGTCGGGGTTGGCGGCAACAGCCGCCTCAACATCGTCAGCGCTCATGCCCAAGGGTATCCCCAGGCGGGAATGTACTCCCGGATTGACGTATACCGGCACGGCTCCGCATATGACAAGGGCGTTTATAGCGCTTCGGTGAACGTTTCGGGGCATGATGATCTTCTCTCCGGCCTTTACCGTTGACATTATCATAGCCTGCACCGAGCCTGTCGTGCCGCTTACCATAAAGAACGCGCCGTCCGCGCCGAACGCGTCCGCCGCAAGCTTCTCGGCGTCGCGTATGACCGATACCGGATGACACAGATTATCAAGCGGCTTCATTGAATTGACGTCCGCCTTCATGCACTGCTCGCCCAGAAAATCCGTAAGCTCTTTATTGCCGCGTCCTCCCTTGTGTCCCGGCACGTCAAAGGGAACGACTCTGTTTTGTCTGTGCTTTGCCAGCGCCTCATATATGGGGGCGCGGCTTTGATCAAGTTTATACAATATGTTTTCCTCCGCGAAGCCGTCAGGCGGGTCAAAAAATGCGCAGCCCGCCAAAAAGCAGAACCGCGCATTGCCGTTGTATCAGTATATGTTCATGCTGCTGTGGATCTCTATCATTTCCTGTCTTAAACGGTTGGTGATATCGAGCCGCTGCTTCGGCGGCAGCTCCTGCACATCCTTGTTAAAAAGATAGTTCTGCAGCTCTATCTCTTTGATAAGCAGCTTTGTATGGAATATATTTGCCTGATACACGTTTATATCCATAGCGTCGTACTTTTCAAGGGTCTTTTTGTCGATATAATCCTGTATGGAACGGATATTATGGTCGATAAAGTATTTTTTTCCGGTTATGTCGCGGGTGAAGCCGCGTACGCGGTAATCTATCGAGATTATATCCGAGTCGAAGCTTGATATAAGGTAATCAAGCGTTTTCAGCGGCGATATTTCGCCGCAGGTAGCCACGTCAATATCCACGCGGAAAGTCGATATCGAGTTGTCGGGATGATGCTCGGGAAAGGTATGCACCGTCACATGACTTTTGTCAAGGTGCGCATGGACCGTTGTTGAAAACAGCCCCCGATTGCAGGATCCGTCTATCTCATCGGGCAGGATATGGTTGTCGGCGATAAGTATATTGACGCTTGCGCCCTGAGGATCGTAATCCTGCTTCGAGATATTAAGCACCCTCGCGCCGATCATCTCGGTTACGCGGCACAGTATTTTTGTAAGACGGTCGGAATTATACTGCTCGTCTATATAGTCGATGTACTCGTTCTGCTCACGCTCCGTTTCGGCGTAGCATACGTCGTATATGTTGAAGCTTAAAGTTTTGGTAAGGTTGTTGAAGCCATACAGCTTTAATTTGTTGTCCAATTATTACGTACCGGCCTTCCTTGGTATTTTTCCGCGCGGCGAACCGCAGTCCGCCGCAACATATATTATATGTTATATTTATGATTTTTGCAATAGTTTTTTGAAATATTTTCGGAAAAATGTTTTATGCGCCTTGCATAAAATTTTCAAAACCTCTTGACAAAACAAATGTTCAGTGTTATAATAATTTCATAAACATTTGTTTGGTGGTTTCAGGCGTATATGCCGGTATTAAGGAGGGAATATGAATTTAGGATCTGACAGCATTGCCGCGTCGGCGGCGGAATACTTCCGTCCGGGAGGATTTGAATGAAAACATACATACCCAGATGGATAGACAAGTATTCGTACATTATAATCACAACACTTCTCAGGCAATACCCCGCGGTATGTGCGGAGCTTGGCAAAATGGAGTTTATGGATTCGCCCAACGAGGCAAGGAAGGAGTACCTGATGAAAAAGCGTCTTGCGGTCGAGAGCGTCTTAAACACGCTTGACGAAGCGGAACGCGCCACGGTAAGCGAATGTTTTTTCAAAAACAAGCGCATCATCGATGCGAACGTTCCGTTAAGCGAAAGCTCTGTCAAGCGAATCAACAAGCGCGTCATCCTTGCCCTCGGCAAGCTCATCGGCGAGATTGACTAAGTTGCGTTACAGGCACAGCTCATCAAGGCCTTTGAACTCGTACCCCTGCTGTTTTGCCCAGCGGATAATGTCGCCGAGAGCCTCGGCGTTATCCTTTGACACGGCGTGAAGCAGCACGATCGCGCCGTCGTGCAGATACCTTGTCACGCTGTCAAAAGCGTATGCCGCGCCGCGCTGCGCGTCGGGGTCCCAGTCCTTGTAGGCGAAGCTCCAGAATACCGTCTTGTAACCCATGCTCCTTGCAAGGGCGAGAACTCTCTCGCTGTAAGCGCCCTCAGGCGGACGCAGATAGCGCATATCTCCGCCGTACATCTCTTTATAAAGGGCGGCAAGCTCCTCTATATCGGCTTTCGCCTTTTCGGGGGTCAGCTTTGCGAGGTTGGGGTGGTGGGCGGTATGGTTGCCGACCGTGTGGCCCTCGTCTATCATTCGCCGCACAAGCGCGGTTTCTTTTTTCAGATACGGCTCCGTCACAAAGAACGCCGCCGGTACGCCCTCGCTTTTAAGCGTGTCTAAGATAGACGCGGTATAGCCGTTTTCATACCCCTCGTCAAAGGTGAGATACAGCGTTTTCGCGCCGCTTGTGTCGGCGTAATACGCGTCATATTTAGCGGCGGCGGCTTTTACGCTGTCGGGTATGTCCGGCGCCGCGCCGGAATTTTTCTTTATGCCCCAGCCTATCACCTTATCGGATAAGGAATCGTAGTCCGGCTCCGGCGCGGGAGTCGGAGAGGCGGGCGGAGAGGCAGGCGGCTCTGTTGCGGGCAGGGCCGTCACAGGCGCGGCGGAACGCGGCATCATTTCAGGCGCCGAGCAGGCCGCGCACAGAAAAACGGCAGCCGCCGCCAAAAATATCCTTAATTTCATCATTTTTCGGATACCTCCTTTGGATTTTGTATATGATTTTTTATGACCGTACAGATATTTAAGGCTGTTTTTCCGATATTTTCTCTTATCTTTTTTCATAAAAATTTAAAAATATGTTGAATTTTATAAAGTGATGGTGTATAATAATATAAGAGGTGATTGTTTTTGAAACGAGATGATAATTATAAAAGAACTCCCCCGTCGTCGCGCGCGGAATTTGAGATAAGAAGGCGAAACAGAAGAAGGCGTATACGCGCAAGGCGCAGATTTGTTACAATCGTTGTGTGCCTGACCGCGCTTATAGCGGCGGCTGTCATTTTCGGACTGGTGAGGTCCATGTCCACAGACTCCGCAACGCCCTCAAATACTCCCGGAGAAATCACCACCTTGGTGGATCAGACTCCCGAACCCGTTCAGGAAACGGCTGCGCCCTCCGAGGCGCCTTCCATACCGCCGGCGTCGGAACAGAACGATATGCTCAAGGTAGTGGTTAACTCATCCGACGAGGAGAACAAGGTGTGCTATCTGACCTTTGATGACGGTCCGTCCACTTCCGTAACGCCGCTTATACTGGATATTCTCCGGAAATACGACATTAAAGCGACATTTTTCGAGGTCGGCTCTCTCATAGACGCGAACACGGATATGGCAAGGCGCGTATATGAGGAGGGACATCTGATAGGGAATCACTCATATAATCATAACTATAAGGAATTATATGCGACATCCGAGACTTTTATGAGTGAGATCAACCGCACATTTGAACTTATAGACAATGTATGCGACGAGAAACCGTTCCATATAATGCGGTTCCCCGGCGGCAGCTATGCCACAGGTACTTACGGACAGGCTAAGAAGGAATATAAGCCCATACTCGCTGAAAACGGTATCTATTACTGCGACTGGAACTCCCTTAACGGCGACGCGGAGGGCGCGAAAAAGAACCCGCAGGAGCTTTACGAGTATTTTGTAAAGGACGTATCGTTTAAGAAAAACCTTGTCGTGCTGATGCACGACGCTCCCGCAAAGAAGGACACGCCCGCGTCTTTGGAGCTTATCATAAAACGCCTGATCGACGAAGGCTATACCTTCAAGCGCCTTGACGAGATATAACTTCTGACAGGCAAAACAAAAGAACGCCAAAAACCGCCGTTCCGGCAAATTGCTTCGGGAACGGCGGTTTGTTTTATTGTTTGATTTTTCTGTATCAGCAGAAAGTGTCTTTGTACTGCTGCATACATTTTGCGATGATGTCCATGGCGGCTTCTCTGCCGAGGACCTCGTTTACAACGGTGTCCTTGCCCTCAAGCGACTTGTAGACTCTGAAAAAGTGCGATATTTCATCGAAGGTATGCGCCGGCAGCTGCGAGATGTCGGTGCAGTAGCTCAAGGACGGATCCTTGAACGGAACCGCGATGATCTTCTCGTCCACCTGATTGTCGTCCACCATCTTTATCACGCCTATCGGGTAACAGCGCACCAGCGTCATTGGCATTATCGTTTCCTGACAAAGCACCAAAACATCGAGCGGGTCGTTGTCCGACGCGTAGGTTCTGGGTATAAAGCCGTAATTGGCGGGATAATGTGTCGAGGTATAAAGTACACGGTCAAGTATCAGCATACCGGTGTCCTTATCCATTTCATATTTGTTCTTGCAGCCTGTCGGTATCTCGATACAGGCTATAAAATCCGAAGGTGAAATTCTCTTTGGGCTGATCTCATGCCAAATGCTGTGTGCCATATAGTTCTCCTCTCGTCAGCGGCGGACTCGTATTATTATCTGTTGTT
>CAZCZR010000012.1:30418-31598 GCA_964503455.1 uncultured Lachnospiraceae bacterium
AAATTATTCGTCGATGCTTGTTGTCCAGCCGAAGGTGTCCTCTATCTTGCCCCACTGGATGCCTGTAAGCGTATCGTACAGCATCTGCGATACCTCGCCGATCTGTCCGTTGTTGACGGGCATTACCATATCGCCGTACTTCAGCTCGCCTATAGGCGATATAACGGCTGCCGTGCCGGTGCCCCACGCTTCTTCAAGCTTGCCCGCCTTGTAAGCGTCTACCAGCTCGTCAATGGACAGTCTGCGCTCCGTTACCTTGTAGCCTTTTGATTTTAAAAGCTCTATTATCGACATTCTTGTAATGCCGCCGAGGATCGATCCCACAAGCGCGGGAGTTATGACCTCGCCGTCTATCTTGAAGAATACGTTCATCGAGCCGACTTCCTCGATATACCTGCGCTCAACTCCGTCGAGCCACAGCGTCTGGATATATCCCTGGGCAGCGGCCTCCTCCTGACCCTTTAGCGAGATAGCGTAGTTCGCGCCCGCCTTTGTAAAGCCTGTTCCGCCTATCACCGCGCGAACATACTTCTGTTCAACGAAAATCTTTACGGGTGCGATCCCCTCAGGGTAGTACGCGCCGACCGGCGAAAGGATTATAGCAAAGATAAGATGATTCGCCGGGTGTACTCCAACGTGCGCGTCTACAGCGAAGATGTACGGTCTTATATAAAGCGATGTGCCTTCTTCCGAGGGTACCCAGTCGCGGTCAACATCGACAAGCGTCTTTATGGCTTTTATGGCGAACTCCTCGTCTATCTTGGGTATGCAAAGACGGTCGCACGAAACGTTCATTCTTGCCATGTTCTTTTCAGGGCGGAACAGCTGTATTTTGCCGTCCGCGGTACGGTAAGCCTTCAGTCCCTCAAAGATCTCCTGCGCATAGTGCAGTACCATCGCGGCGGGATCCAGCTCAAACGGAGCATACGGAACGATCCTTGCGTCATGCCAGCCTTCGCCTTCGTCATAGTTCATTATAAACATATGGTCGGTGTAATATAGTCCGAAGCCAAGCTGTGTCTGATCGGCAGGCTTTGCCTTCGGAGTCGTTGTTCTTGTGATTTTGATATCCATTTTACGTCATCCTCCGATTCGTATTTTTTATGTCTACATTCTATTATAATATTTTTTTTCGCCGTTGTAAAGGGGTTTTGACAAATTTTCGGGATTTTTTTAAGAT